>NZ_JVPL01000030.1:0-52662 GCF_001054655.1 Bacillus sp. 220_BSPC | reverse complement strand
CCCGACCGCCCGCGGAAAGCGAGTGCCTGGAGTGGAAATCAACGTCCAAACAGGAGGAGAATATGCAGGTGCAATGACTTTTATCGCAGAATCAACCCCAGATAAAAAACGTGGTTTCATGGCGAGTGGTTTAGAAGTTGGAACGCTCGCAGGCTTCTCTGCTGGTGCTGGGTTAGTCACTTTTATCACATTCCTTCTCGGTCCTGAAAAGATGGTCGAATGGGGTTGGCGGATTCCATTTTTAATTGCTGGTCCTTTAGGATTTATCGGTTTATATTTTCGGACTCGCTTAGAAGAAACACCTGCCTTTGAAGCGATGATAAAAGAAGAAGAAAAAAAACACCATACTTCCCTTAAAGAAATTGTTATAAATCACTGGAAACCACTTTTAATTTGCATAGGTATAGTTCTCTTTTATAACACGATGTCCTATATGGTACTCACTTATATGCCAGCTTATTTAACGCAAGAACTTGGTTATGGTGAAACTAAAGGATTAGTTTTGATGATTATCGTTATGATTATCATGATGCCTATTATCTTAACAATGGGCCATTTGAGTGATCGTATTGGTCGTAATCGCATTATTACGGGAGCTTTAATCGGTGTCATTTTACTCAGTGTACCAGCATTTATGATGATTGGTAACGGCAATAATTATATTGTCTTTTGCGGCTTGCTCCTTCTTAGTAGTCTACTCGCTGCTTTCCAAGGAGCACTTCCAGCAACGCTACCTTCATTATTTTTTACGAAAGTACGTTACGGGTCACTTGCGATTACCTATAATATTTCAACATCATTATTCGGAGGGACTACCCCCCTTGTAATCGCTTGGCTCGTTGGTATCACTAAGAATAGTATGTTCCCAGCTTATTACCTAATGACTGTTTGTCTATTCGGACTTATCATTGTTTCTTTATTTGTCAAAGAAACAGCTGGTAAATCGTTACGTGGATCTCCACCAGTTGTTAAGGAGCAAAGCGAAATCCAAGAATTATTGAAAAATCCAGATAAAGCACTATGGTGGAAAGAGGAAGTGCAAGAAATGAAAGAGAAGGGTATGAATAAGCAGGGCATAATTTAACCTATACAAAAATAAATATAGAAGGATCATACATATTAGGCAGGTTAATATGTATGATCCTTTATTTGTGTTATTAACACAAAGTAAGGATTAAAAAAGCGCAAAAATATAAAAGTTATAGCGAATGGGAAAAAAGTAACAAACAAAAATTATATATTCAGGAATAGACCCTCTTTTTCGGTATTGGCCTCGCCTATTTGACCATACTTGACACCTTGAGGTTTATTTTAATGTAACCGGATTTAGCTTGAAAAAATTCCGTAAATCAGAACAAATGATGCCAGAGTTCATATAAGGGAGAAATCGCTAAACAACTAGATTTATAGGTTCTAAACGAGGGAGTAGTAGAAAATACAACTCCCCTTTTATGATTCTTTTTTATTTATTCGATTAAAACTCAAATTACAGTTGGCCACTAATTTTAATCGGTAATTTCAACTAAGTATTCGTGCGTATAAAATCCTACCATTCGTTAATAATATCCATATCTTACAATCAAGGGCAAAGTAGTGATCTTGGTGGATGGAGCTCCACATGGCTTACTTGGGCCCTCTACATTCTTTGAATACTTTGCGGCATTCGAAGATTATTTTCTCAACTGGACAATTGCCTCATTCTTTAGGCTTATTCGTTTTTTTGCTGTATTGTTTTCCATCTTAATGACCCCCATATATGTCGCAGTTCTCACCTATCATTATGAGTTGATCCCAAAGGATTTAGTCAGTACGCTTGTGATTTCTCGTAGCGGAATTCCATTTCCACCGATTTTAGAAGCATTAATCTTGGAATTAGCCATCGAACTTCTCAGGGAGGCAGGAGCTAGACTGCCGACTAAAGTAGGTCAAACAATAGGTATCGTAGGTGGTATTGTTATTGGGACGGCATCTGTTGAAGCAGGGCTGACGAGTAATGTATTGTTAATTCTTGTTGCATTGTCGGCTCTTGGTTCTTTTACTACACCTGTTTATCAAATGGGTAATACCATTCGCTTAATTCGATTTCCTCTCCTACTTATGGCTTATTTTTTAGGATTATTGGGTATAGCTATCAGTTTTTGTTTTTTGCTTGTGCATTTACTGAGGATAACTTCCTTAGGGAGGCCATTTCTTGAACCGTTATATCCGCCAAGGATTTATGATATGCGGGATGCCTTGATTCGTTTACCATTTTTTCTTCAGGCTAAACGTCCAATTGAGGTTCAGACGGAAGACACTGTTAGGTTAGAACCCAAGGAGGATTCTAAAGAGTAAGTGAGAGTGGAGGTTTCTTACATGAACGATAAAAGTGATCAAATCTCGCCATTTCTAGTCTTTTTTTTAATCGTTAAAATTCAGGTGGGTGTAGGGGTCCTGGGATTTCAAAGGATAATTATTCAATCTGCTGGCCATGATGCTTGGATGGCGGTCATTATAAGTGGTGTAGTCTTGTCATTGGGTATTTGGGGTATGTACAACCTATTAAATCGGCACGATATGGACTTAATAGGCATACAGAAACGACTTTTTGGAAAGTGGCTTGGCGGTTTACTAAATATCATTTGGATACTGTATTGGCTGATGGTGGGTATTTCTGTTTTAAGATCCTATCTTGAAATCGTTCAATCATGGGTATTCCCCCAAATTAACACATGGTTGGTGACCTCCATATTTGCTTTATTAATTTATTATGTGGTTTTAGGTGGGTTTAGAGTGGTCGCCGGTTTTTGTTTTTTAGGGATCAGTATCCCTTCTTATTTAATTCTAACTTTTTATTTCGCGACAAGGTCATTGCCTCAATTGCTCCAGAAAAAGTCGATGTTACAGATCCTCTTGCCTCAATCAGCGGTGCCACTAACGCGATTGCGTACGAATGTGATCTTTTAGGCACAGTGACTTTAAGCGGTGCAGGTGCCGGGAAAGTTGAAACAGGATTCTCCCTCTTAATAGACTTAATTACCATTGATCGTGAAAGGAAATTAGTAAATATCTAATCGAAGAAGGGTGGTAATGTTATGGCAACTCAAGTTGCTGGTCGAAAGATGTTTCTTGCGGGTGAATGGGTGAATAGTGACCGAATTATTGAAGTGAGGGATCCACAGGATAACAGTATTATTGATACAGTGCCTGCTGCTTCAGCCGAAGATATGCTTAAATGCATCGAGGCAGCGAAAGAAGGGGCAAAAATTGCTGCTGCTATGTCTGTACATGAACGAATGGAAGTCATTAATAAAGCAGCCGATTATATCGAAGCGAATAAAGAAAAATATGCAAGAACCATTGCGCAGGAAGGAAGTAAAACAATCCGTGAAGCGACAAAAGAAGTTGCAAGATGCATTCAGACACTTCGAATTAGTGGAGAAGAAGCAAGAAGGATTCATGGAGAGACGATACCATTTGATCAAATGCCAGGAAATGAGAATCGGGTCGGGTATTATTATCGAGTTCCAATCGGTATTGTCGGCGCCATTACCCCTTTTAATGACCCATTAAACCTTGTTGCCCATAAAGTAGGGCCGGCGATTGCATCAGGAAATGCCATTATCGTAAAACCGGCAACTGTCACTCCATTAAGTGCTCTTTTACTTGCAGAAGCATTCGCTAAAGCGGGACTTCCTCCAAAAGTGTTAGCCGTGATAACTGGTTACGGACATGAGATTGGTGACGTTCTTGTGACACATCCAGCGATACGAATGATCTCATTTACAGGTGGGATTGAGGCAGGAGAAGGAATCGTTCGTAAAGCAGGATTGAAAAAAATCGGTATGGAGCTAGGTTCCAATTCCCCTGTTATCGTATTGGAGGATGCCGATGTAGAAGAAGCCGTAGAATCAACGGTTTCCGGTGCTTTTTGGGCAGCTGGTCAAAACTGCCTTGGTGTCCAGCGGATATACGTTCAAGAAGATATTATTAATCAATTTGAAGCAGCATTTGTGAAACGTACCAACCAATATAAGATTGGTGATAAACAATCAGAATCTACCGATATGGGGCCACTTATTACAGAAAAAGAAGCGATACGTGTCGAGAATCTGGTAAATGAAGCCCTTCAAAAAGGTGCTGTATTATTGACAGGCGGAACGCGTAACGGGGCATTCTATTCGCCGACCGTTTTGAAAAATATACCAGAAGATTCTACGATTGCAAAAGAGGAAATCTTCGGACCTGTTGTTTTGCTTTTCCCGGTTTCGAATCTTGATGAAGCAATTGAAAAATCAAATGGAGTAAATTACGGATTACAGGCAGGTATCTTTACAAAAAATATCGACAAAGCCCATAAAGCCATTGCAAAGATGGATGTTGGTGGCATTATGATTAATGACAGCAGTGACTACCGAATAGATGCGATGCCGTTCGGTGGTATGAAAAATTCAGGGCTAGGACGTGAAGGGATCAAATTTGCGATTCATGAAATGACAGAACCAAAACTTGTTTGTTATAAATTGTCGAACTCAACGTTCGCATCCTGAAAACAGACTGAAGCCTTTGGTAAGTAAATCAATAAGTATCTTCAATATCTTTTAATGTAATGTCAGTAATCCCTTTGCATGATACTTCTTCCACTGTTAGTGGTGCGTTCATGACATAGTTTGATAAAATGACAATTTTATATCTTGCATCATAGCCTTCAACATCACTAGTAGGATCTGCTTCTGCAAACCCTAGCTCTTGTGCCTCTTTTAACGCTTCCTCATAAGACACACCCTCTACTTCCATTTTGGTTAAAATGTAGTTTGTTGTACCATTTAAAATTCCGCGTATTTCGGTGATATCATTTCCTGCCAACGTTGCAATTGGCATACGTAAAGCAGGTGTTCCGCTCATGACCGTTCCTTCAAATCCCCAGTATACGCCATGTTTACTAGCAATTTCAGAAAGCAATTTGTAAGCTAGAGCAACAGGACCTTTATTTGTCATGACAACATTTTTTCCACTTTCAAATGCAGCCTTACAATGGTTAATGGCGGGTTGACCTGTTTTTACATCTGTGTATGAAACCTCAATAATTGTATCTGCATTTGTTTCACGAATCGTTTTTAGGCTATCCCACCCCGTCACAAGGCCTGGCGTTTTTGGGTAGTTTTCTAGACTTCCCGTTTCTTTTAATACTCGTAAAGCTGTATCGATGTCAAGACCGCTCGGATGATAGATTGAGCCTTTCATTAAATCCGAAATTGCGACAATTACACCTTGAAAGCCTTCACCTTGTTTTAATTCTTCTTTTTTATCACGCAGGATTTCAGCTAATCCTTGACCAACTACACCAAATCCAATAAATGCTAGTTTATGTGCCATGTTTTTGCGCCTCCAAATTATGATTGATCGGTAAGTATACCTCTCCATTTAAAAACCTTACAGCTGTATGCGCGAGAATTGCTGTTCCTATAGGTAAGCATGTTTCGTCGATATCAAAAATCGGTGTGTGCAAATCTCTTTGAACTCCTTCTTTTTGTGCACATCCTAGAAAAAACATAGAACCCGGAATTTTTTGTGTCACATAGCCGAAGTCTTCTCCTCCTAGTCCGAATGGACGTTTCGTGATTTGTATTTCAGGATAGATCTCAAGCATGGCTTCGGTAATCAATTGATTGACCAAAGCACTATTATTTAAGGCTGGTTCTCCTCTTTCGATATTCAAGGAAAAACTCCCACCTAGATGTTCAACAATTGAAATCGCTTTCTTTAATTCTAAAGCTAATAAATCTCGGGTTTCGGGTGTATAACTGCGAATCGTACCTTCAATTAAGACCTCTGTTGGGATGATATTACTTGCTGTTCCTGCATGGATTTGACCTATGCTAATCACCGCTGCATCCAATGCTGATATCTTGCGAGCAACAATACCGTGTAACGCTTGCATAACAGGTCCGAGCATCCATATTGGATCAGTTCCAAGTTCAGGATACGCTCCGTGGCCACCTGTTCCATAAATCTTCGCTTCAAATACATCGACATTTGCCATACTGTAACCATCACTCATTTGTACGTCACCGACTGGAAGCCATGGACACATATGAAGGGCGATAGCAGCATCTACCTTGTCATAAACACCTGCTTGCACCATATAAGGCGATCCAGAAAGTCCGCTTTCATCAGTACTTTCCTCTGCCGGCTGAAATATGAATTTAACTGTTCCTGTTACTTCACCCTTTTTAAAGAGATCAGCAAGTATGATAGCGACACCTAGTAAAATAGCTGTATGGGCGTCATGTCCGCATGCATGCATAATACCATCATTTTTTGAGCAATAACTTGTAGTATTTTCTTCTGTAATGGGCAGAGCATCAATATCAGCCCTGATTGCAATCGTCGGACCTTCACCAGAAGTTAATATACCGACAACGCTTGTTTCAACTGCAATTCCTCTTTCTACTTTCATTCCGTCGATTTTTTGTAACGTTTCAGCAATCAATTGGGAGGTCCCGAACTCTTGAAAGCTAAGCTCGGGATGTTGATGAAACGTGCGGCGCCATTCAATCAGTTGGTTAAACAAGTAATTAGCTTGTTTAACCATAGGATGATTATTTGACATTCACCTCTCAACTCCTATAGTAAACTAGGTATCTATTAGACTTGCAAAACGCTCTCAACGTGATTAAATGCTTGCTCAAAATCTGCAATTAAATCTTCAATATCTTCAATTCCACAAGAAACGCGAATTAACCCTTCAGGAATTCCCATTGCTGCACGCTCTTCTGGAGTACATTCAACATGGCTTGTAGTACGAGCAGGTCCTACTGTTGTTTCAACAGCACCGAGATTCGCAGCGCGGTTTGCAAATTGTAATTTCGGAAGAAGGTCTCTTACTGTATCTACTCCGCCTTTTACTGCAAAACTAAGCATTCCACCAAAATCCTTCATTTGCTTTTTCGCAATATCGTGATGTGGATGCGATTCTAGTCCTGGATAGTAGACGTTCTCTACCATTTCTTTTGATTGTAAGTATTTAGCAAGAGCCATTGCATTTTTACATTGCTCACGAACGCGAAGGTGAAGTGTTTTCATACCGCGCAACATTAGGTATGCCGCCATTGGGTCCATTGTTGCCCCATTAATTTCACGGAAGTGATAGATTTTTTCAACAAGCTCTTTAGAACCGCACACAACACCACCTAATGCATCTGCGTGACCACCAAGGAATTTTGTTGCACTATGGATTACCAAGTCTACACCTAGTGAGAGGGGGTTCTGATTGATTGGCGTCGCAAATGTATTGTCAACAATCACAAGTGCACCTGCATCACGACCCGCTTTTGCCATGCGCTCAATGTCCGTAATTTTCACGGTTGGGTTTGTCGGTGTTTCTAAGTATAAGATTTTGCATCCTTTTGCAACTTCCACCTCAATTTGCTCATGGTTTCCTGTTTCGCAAAGTGAAACTTCTATTTGTTGACGTGGAAGGAATTCTGTAAAGATCTTATTCGTACCGCCGTAAGTATCTTTTATCGACACAATCCGATCACCCGGCAATAAAAAGGTGGACAATGTATTGCTAATAGCTGCCATTCCAGTTGAAAAGCTTGTTGCTGCTTCGGCACCTTCTAGAATTTTCAGTTTATCTTCAAATGCTTGAACTGTTGGATTTGTGTTACGTCCGTAAATATGGCCTTTTTTCTTTCCGATTGCCACATCATACCATTCATCCATATCATCATAACCGTAAGCTACGCTTAGCACGACCGGTACTTGTGTTGCTCCGTGAACTAAATACTCTTTTTCCCCGGCCCATACTGCTTTTGTACCCAATTTAGCGTTATTGTTTGTCATATAAACACTCCTCATTAATTTTTTAATGATAACGTTTTATTTTCAACCTTTATTCCTAAATTCCGTTTCGCCATTTCGTTATAAGCAAAAAGTGCAATCGCTGTATCTTGAACTCCTGTTCCCGTTAAATCACAAACGGTAATTTCTCCGTCATTTTCACGGCCTCTCAACTCTTTCAATGTTAATTGACCAAGTTCAATAATGGATGATTCTTTTGTTAACACACCACTATCAAGCGCATGATGCAATTCTCCAAGTCTGGAACATTGTGCTTTCGTATCACACACAAGCTTATCCGCTCGTACCAGCACTTCAGCTTCTAACTCTTGCTTATGTTCAGCATCAGATCCCATTGCTGTAATATGAAGGCCTGGATGCAGCCATTCGGCTTTGATAATCGGCTCTTTTGATGGGGTTGTGGTTATAATCAAATCACTGTTCCGAACAACTTGTTCAGCATTGTCCATCACTTGGACTTCAATGCCTATTTCTGCTGCCATATCTTCTGCATACTTTTTTGCACGATCAGTCGAACGAGCATACACTAGTATTTTCTTAAAATCGCGTATCAATTTTAAAGCCCTAACCTGGAATCTTGCTTGACTTCCAGCGCCAATCACGCCAACTGTTGCAATATTTTCCCGTGAAAGGTACTTGGCAGCAATCGCTCCCGCTGCAGCAGTTCTAACCTCAGTTAAATAGCCATTATCTAAAAGAAGCGACTGTGGAATACCAGTTTGTGTACTAATCAACATCATTAGTCCATTCCCACTAGGAAGACCTAGCTTATAGTTATTAAAGAATCCCGAAGAAACCTTTATCGCAAACATGTCTTTGCCCTTGACATATGCTGTTTTTACATCTACTTCGCCATTTTGATCGTGAACATCAACACGCATAATCGGTGGCATTTCCACTTCTTTTTTGGCTAGTTTAGAAAATCCTTCTTCTACGATGCTGATTGCTTCAAGATTTAATGGCACATATTGTTTAAGCTCCTGCTCAGTATATATAAGCATGGTGCCGATTCAACTCCTTTAATGGTGTCTAGTTTTTTGTAAGGACTCCATCTTTGATGAACAAATGTCTTGGAAGTGATGCAAATGTTTCACAGCCAGTTTCTGTTACACGAAATGATTCACTCGCTTCAAATCCATACTGATCTAACCAAATCCCTGGAATGAGATGGAATGTCATATTCGGCTGAAGAATCGTTTTATCTCCTTTACGGATACTAGCCGTATGCTCACCCCAATCAGGAGGATAGTTAAGTCCCATTGCGTATCCAAGTCGTGACTCTTTTATGATCCCGCTTTTCTTGATTGATTTTCTCCAGGTTTCTTCAATTTCTTCACATGCAATGCCTGGCTTAATCATGTCAAGACACGTGTTCAATCCCTCGACAACCACTTCTGAAAGCGCTTTTATTTTTTCGGAAGGTTGACCGATATTCACTGTTCTTGCGAGTGGTGAGTGATAGCGCTTATAGCAACCAGCCAATTCTAGAATCACTGTATCTCCTTGTTTATAGCGTTCATCTGTCCACGTTAAGTGTGGAGTTGATGTTTTCTCTCCTGATGGAAGCAGTGGCATAATTGCTGGATAATCACCACCGAATTCTTCTGTTCCAGTGATTTGAGAATGGAAAATTTTTGCAGCTACATCGCATTCACGAACACCTTCATTGATTAGTCCAATTCCATCCATCATTGCTTTTTCAACAATTATTGCAGCACGCTTCATGTACTCAATCTCTAGATCTGATTTCACATTACGAACCCAGTTTACTAAAAGCGTTGCATCTTGAAACGAGGCATTTGGTAGTCCCTTTTTCAGCTGTTCATAGCATTTTGCGGTGAAATAATAGTTTTCCATCTCAACACCGATGGAACGTTTATCTTGGCCAATTTGTTTTACAATATCGGCTACAAAGTCCATTGGGTGCTTTGTATCAGATTGTACATAATCGTCTGGGTACGGAATGATGTTTTCGTGGTAAAGCCATGTTGTTACTTTGGCCCCGTTTGCATCTTGCCCCCTTCCAATCCAAATCGGTTGATCTTCGTCACTAATAATCACTAACATTTGATGTACATAGAAGGACCAACCGTCATAACCGGATAAATAGTTCATATTTGCCGGATCTGTAATAAGTAATACTTCAATCCCTTTTGATGCCATTCTCTCTTTTGTTTTACGAATTCTCTCTTTATACTCTGCAGTTCCAAATGACATGGAACATTCCCTCCTCGTTCAACTAAGTTTTTAATTTTTTTAACTCTATGGGTTCATTATAATGGTAGAACGAAAATTCTATCATCCGCAAAAATGTATGAAGATTCAAACAAGTTTGTAGACAAATTATAAAATTTAATAAAATCGAAAAAGCTGACCAAAAAACCATACATTTTATCCTTTCAACAAGACTTTCTATTTATAAGGAATGCATTCTAACTACGAAGTTCAAAAAAGACGATTAATCATGAAACTAGGTTATTCGTCCCAATACTACTTCACCTAGAAAAACAAAATAGACCGTCATGAAAATCTTTGTTACTAGATTTTCATGACGGTCTAACTTTTTCGGATCCTTGAGAATAATAGACTACTGGTCATCCTCCTGGAAATACTGTGAATAATAAGTAAATATCTCAATAAATTCATAGGATTGTAAAAAGCCCTTTTGAGACAATAATTCATAATCTTGGTAAGGGTATCGGTGATGGGGTATGCATTTATGCTTTGGACAAAGGGAGAGTCTGAAAATAGGAAATATTATCGAAGCAGTCCGCCAACCACCTACAAACGGTACAACGTATTTACGTTTAACAAGATGATATTCTTCATCAGCCGGTACACGTTCTAGTGCAATACAGCTACCGTACTTGATTCTTCAGCAATTTTTGCCTGTTCAGCATTGATTGAGTCACCTTTTAGCATTTCACCTTACCGGTTTTATACATTAGGACCTTTACTTACCGTATGTTTCTATCTCCGAATTTTATCTTTGTTGTGTTATTTTTTCAGTTACACCCAATTTCCAAGTCTTAATACTTAAATCCAATAAAAATAAATCCTCTGGATCTATAAGAGAAAGTCCTGTCAATGATTCAATCTTTCTTAGGCGGTACAACAAGGACTGTCTATGTAAATTCAATGACCTTGCCGTCTGGCTTACATTACCTTGAAACTGATTATATACACTAAAGGTCTCAATTAAATCCATATTACGCTGATTGTCATATTGAACAAGTGGTTCAATCGTTGACATTATGACTTCTTTCATTTCGTTATTCTGAGCAAGATTTAAGAGCACTCGGTCAACCCGTGTTTTCTCGTACATCATACGATTCCCTGTTCCCTTTTTACGTCTTCCAATATTTAAAGCAACGTTTGCATGTTGATAGCTTTCTGCAAATCCATTAAAATCTTCACTGTAGTTTCCTATTCCCCAAGATATGATAACCTCTGGAAGTAAATTTCCTAAGCGGCGTTCTACTAGGTCTAAGAAATTTGTAGCGTTTTCATTTTCAGTTTTGCTAGGGATTTCAAGAAAAATAAGGAGCTGTTCCCCTTGGTATGTCATCATTACTTCTCGTTTAAGAGATTGTGCTGCGTAATAAATTTCTTCTTCAATATAGCGAATCATATTTTCAAGCCAATGCTCAAATGAATCATCATCTTGTTTTCGCTTCCGAAAAAGCACCTCTAGATTTTCAGGGTACCCTACAATGGAAACGTAAGGCAGCTTTATATTGTATCCGAGTAATTTGGCTCTTGAACTTGCCTGATCACTTGAAACAAATTCACCTTTGGCAAGCTCTTGTACAAAATCACTGCGAAGACGCATTTTCGTATCCTCAACGGCATTTTTTCTTGAAAGCCAAAGAGCGATTGTTGTAGCTGAGTGCTCTAACACATTCACGCGATATTGGGTTAAATAGGAATCTACAGATGTCTTACGAGGTAACAACACAAATATATAGCCTTGTGCATCCCCTAAAACCTGCAGCACTGGAAGCTGTAGTATTGTCTGATCTTTTATTTCAATCATTTGAAACTTCTGAAACATAGGATCATGCGTTTCTATGTATGTTTCTTTCCTTAAAGGAAGAATTCCCTGTAAAACATAACTCTTCCACTCTTTAATAAAGCTTTGAGTATGGCTACTTATTTCTTGAATTGATCCTGATCGGTCGGTAATGATGATTGAACAGCCAATAAGTCTTTGGATGAATTTTGTAATATGGTTAAGGTCTGTTTCTTTAAGAATTAACTTCAACAGCTCTTGCTGTACCTTCTCTGATTTTTCCCGTTCTTTGTAATGAATATCGTTAATCTCTTTCATAACCTTTTCAATAATCCTGGAAAAACGGAGTTCCCATGGGAGTTCTATAATCATGAAATTATGCTTCTCTGCTAAATCAATTACTTCTTTTGGAATATCGAATATATGCCTTCCCGTTGCGATTAACAGTGCTGATGCTTCAGAGTCTATAACATCTTGTACAAACGTTTTTAATGTTTCAACATCGTTGTTACATCCAATAGCAGTCGTTAGTACAACCTCATTTTTACGAACAAAATTTTCCACGGGCATCTCTATCACAGAAATCCATTGAATATATCGTTCGTTTTCAAAGTCTTTTCCAGTTATAATTCTTGCCTTTTTCATAATCTCGTAATTTAAAACATCCTTTATAGTTAATCTCATGTTGTCCCCCTCTGACCATCTAAAGATTAAAAAAGATAAAAAACTACTATTTATAGGAAACCATATTATCAGGATACCGTCTACTGTACTCCGCTTTTTATTGAGGTAATATTTTTAAAATTACGTTCTACTACAAGTCTATGTGTTTCAAATTCTTGGCCAAGACGGATAGGGATTGCGTCTTGAAGTTTGTTCTCTCCCATTTTTATCACATGATTGAATTGGTGTGGTTTTTCTTAAATACAGCCTGCATCTTTTGCTTCGTCTGTAGTAATTTTTCGGGGTTAGGGTTTGTAATATGGATCTCAGTTAGAAGGTCATCGCTAGTTGATTGTACATATTTACATGGCTGTTAGAACTTAATTGCATGTATCCCCTTTCGCCAGTTTGGCAACTCGTTCACCAATGAAATACTCGTACCATTCATTGCTGATTTAACAATCGAAATTACCATGTCCCTGTAATTGCTGCTGCCATTTATCACTTGATTATGATTTAATTAAATTCCTCATGAATCGATTTCATGTAAATAGAGAAGTTCAATGGCACGTAATGTTTGGATGCCATATTATGCTTCCCTGGCCCTTCTCTCAATCCTAAAAAACCGCTTTTAATTTTCAAATTATCAAGACTGATGTCACTGCTATTGGAGATAAGCTCACCCTTTATTTTCACAGGTATAATTTTGGATTAACTTAAGCAGTATCGAAAGATCAACGTTTTGTCCACTTATAATAACGGCGATATCACCATCTTGCTGAGGAATTTTGTTTCCTAAAACAGCCGCAATTCCCGTTGCTGCCGCGCCCTCCATAATGATTCGGTGTTTATCCATCATCAAAGCCATACTAAATGCAATCTCATCTTCAGGTATGAGTACCACATCATCTATATATTGCCGGACCATTTCAAACGTGTATTGATTATCAAGGCCAATTCCACCTAATAAACTATCAGCGAGTGTCTCGCTTTCCTCTAGTTTTACTGGTTTACCAGCTTTCAAACTTTCATACATGACGGCTGATTGTTCCATTGAAACACCAGTTACTCTTATGTCACGATCACATGACTTTAATGCCAAGCCAATTCCGGAGAGAAGCCCACCACCTGAAAGGGGAACAATTACATCTGTTAGATTAGGAAGATCCTCTAACAATTCCAAGCCAATTGTTCCTTGTCCAGCTATGACGTGAGGATCATCAAATGGTTGAATCACCGTTAATCCTTTCCCTCTTTCCAGCTCATAGCAACGCTCTCCTGCGGCATCTTGGCTATCACCAACTATCTCAATTTGAGCTCCCAGTCTTTTTAATGAATCAACTTTTGCTTTTGGTACTCGATTTGAAATGCATACAACAGCATCAATCCCTATTTTTTTTGCTACATATGCTACAGCCATACCATGGTTTCCAGTTGAAAACGTTGCAACCCCACGTTTCTTTGCTTCTTCACTCAAGCTGAGTATCTTATTGGCAGCTCCCCTTACTTTAAATGCTCCAACCTCATGGACATTTTCAAGCTTTAAGAAAACAGGACGGCCAGTTTTTTCTGATAGTATAGTAGATTGAATCAATGGAGTTCTACTTACAATTGAAGCTATTCGTTTTCTTGCTTCCCAAACATCACGAATTTTCATATCTTTTCTATCCTTTGTTAGTTTTGCATTAGTCATGTTATCCTCCTCCTTGATCATTATTCTAGGTATTCATAAGATAAATACTAATTCCTTCTATAAGATATATCAATTGTAAAAACTGACTATAAAAGGGTAAAACTTTTCATACAGTTTGTTTTATAAAACTATTATATTGAGTTTTACATAATAACTAATAAAGATGAATCCACCCCAATACTCTAGCCATTTCCATAGATTTCTAGCATTCTTAAAAAACTTCATAATTAGGCTTGCAACAGAATGGATTCCCTGTTATATTACAATCAATTAAATATTTTCTTACTTCGGAATCTTTTGAAGTGAGGATAGAGGAGCAAAGACCATTAGTACACATTTTGAGGAGAATGAGATCCTATGACTATTGTGGAAAGGGGAATTTGCCGAAGCGGAAAGAATCTCATGTTCTTGAAGCTGGTTCTGCTATTGAATAAATACAGGACTGTCATATAGGAAACTATATGGAGGGCTATCTTATGCGCGGAAACATTTTTTTGGTAAATATTGTTTCTACTGCAGCAGCGAATCCTCGTTGTTGCTTTTTTGCGTTTACTCCTGAATGGCCCTAACCACCTCTGAATATTTTTAAAAATTATACTAAAGGGTGTGAAGTTATGAATTTTGGCCAAGTTTTAACCGCAATGGTTACCCCGTTCAATCATAATGAAGAGGTTGATTTTAATGCTACGAGAACTTTAGTAAACTATTTAATTGCTAATGGTTCTGATGGATTAGTAATAACCGGTACTACTGGAGAGTCCCCTACATTAACTCAAGAAGAGAAAGTGGATTTATTCAAATTTGTTGTAGAAGTTGTTGATGGAAGAGTTCCAGTCATAGCTGGAACCGGCTCAAATAACACGAGAGCTTCCATCAGCTTAACAAGGCAAGCGGAGGCAGCAGGAGTCGACGGAATCATGCTCGTTACCCCCTACTATAACAAGCCGTCTCAAGAAGGATTATTTCAGCACTTTAGCGCTATTGCCCATTCCACATCATTACCGGTAATGCTATATAATATTCCAGGACGAAGCGTTGTAAACATGTCAGTGGAGACGATTGTTAGTCTCTCAAAAATTAACAATATCGTGGCAGTAAAAGAAGCAAGCGGTGACTTGGATGCCATGGCACAAATCATAAGCAAAACAACTAGTGATTTTACTTTATACAGCGGCGATGATGGGTTAACATTACCGGTTTTAGCCATCGGTGGAGCAGGCATCGTTTCGGTTTCTTCACACATAATTGGTAATGAAATGCAAGAAATGATCAATAGCTTTAAAAATGGTGATGTCCATGGTGCTGCCGCTGCACATCGTACCCTTCTTCCAATCATGAAAGCATTATTTGCTGCACCAAGCCCGGCACCAGTAAAATCAGCATTAAATATGCGGGGATTAAATGTTGGAGGTGTCCGCTTACCAATGGTCCCTTTAAACGATGAAGAAAAAAGAACACTGCAAACAGCTCTGCAGCCTGGTAACGCAGAAGCCATTTTGTTAAATAAATAAAACGAATGATTCTGGAGAAATTTTAAAAAGCAGTGCATACTCGAAAGTAATGCACTGCTTTTTTATCCATGTACGACTCAGGTGGAAGAATTTATACTATATTTAAAGAATCAATAAGGAGAGAGCCAATGGGGGGTACACACAAACCAAACATTCTTGTATTTAGTCCTATTCAGACAGAGGTCGATGCTTATGCTGATCGTATCCGCAATAGTGGGTTCATATCGGTAAAGACAGCGAAAACTTTGGAGGAAGCAGAAAAATATTTACCAGGCACTGAAGTTATTTTGGGGTGGAATTTCCCGACACAATTACTATGTAAGCCAATTGCCTCATCCGTTCGCTGGTTTCAATCAATGGGAGCAGGGGTCAATGATTTGATTGCAGACCAATCGATACCTCAAAACATTACATTAACTCGAATTATGGACCAATTTGGTGCTTACATCTCTGAATATGTATTTTTGTTTCTCTTGGACATAGTGAAAGACGGTCCTCGGATGAAACAATCGCAATTGGAGCGGAGGTGGGATCCTTTCATTTCTGAAACCCTAAAAGGGAAAACAATCGGGATCGCCGGACTTGGATCGATTGGCGCTGAACTTGTACGTAAAGCTCGAGCATTTGATATGTATGTACATGGGTTAAGCTTTAGTGGAAAACAAGCAACACTCGTGGATCTCCACTTTACTCCAGATCAATGGGGTGAATTTGTAAAAGATCTGGATTATTTGGTCCTAACCCTTCCTTTAACAAATTCCACTTATCATATCATTAACCAGGACCTTCTTTTAGCCATGAAACCCAACGCTTACCTTATCAACGTTGGCCGCGGTGCATTGATAGATGAAGGGGATTTACTATCTGTCATGAGGGAAGGACATCTTCAGGGAGCAGTCCTCGATGTATTTGAGACAGAACCGTTGCCAAAAGAACATGCCTTCTGGTCCATGCCCAATGTGTTTGTCACTTCCCACCTGTCAGGGCCAAGTACGATTAACGAAGTGAGCAACTTTTTCATAGAAAATCTAAAGCGATTTTCAAGTGAACAACCCTTAAGTGGAATGGTAGATCGGAATCGAGGGTATTAAACCCTTAAATAATATTTCAAACAGCCGCATTTTTCATCGGAGGAATGCGGCTTACATTTATTTAGCTTTATATTCCTCTTACAAATCAAAAAGCCCCTCATAAGAGATAGGCTTTTTTTCGATGGAGATAACGCAAGGGTACTATCCATTTAACCAAGAGAAAAAGCTGCCTTAAATGACAGCTGCGATCAGTAACGATTCTATAAATTGTATAAACAAACTAGTGATGCGAGCAGTACAAACTGGACATGCTTTGGATGCCGGCAGCGCGGATCAAGCTTTTCTGTTCGAATCCAGAACATCCAAATAGTGCTGATTGTACATAATGCCTAGGATATTCCCAAAGGGATCAACCACGGATGCAGTAATGAACCCCTGACCGCGAACTGTGGGTGCCTCGTGTTCTTTCGCTCCCATGGACAGCAGCTTCTCGAAAGTTGCTGTCACATCGTCGACGTGCCAGTACACGACAGCACCACCGGCCGCGCCGGTCGACGAACCACCGGGCGCGTAGCGGCTATCGATTAGGCCCAGTTCGTGCTGGTAGTCCCCGAGGCGAAACTCGGCATATCCCGGGCGTTCGAAGTATGGGTCGGTACCCAGCAGCTCTGCGTACCACTTCTTTGCCGCCACTAGATCATCCGCCCAAAAACTGACGGTGGTGAGTCCTCTTAATGTCTTTGTTTCGCTCATAATCGATTTCCTCCTCAATGTTGAGTAAGTAACTATACTTCAATATTTAGGGTCACCGGGTGATTTCCTAGTTGCTGTTCCGATAGCTAGTGTAAACGTCTATGCTGACAACAGTATGTCAGTGTAGGTGAATATTTCATCAAAAGTGGTTTGAACATATATTCCTTTGATTAACTTCGATTTACCTACGAATAAACCCTTTTCTTTTTCAAGAAAATGTCCCGATTGTAGAACAAAGTCCAAACGGCACTGTTGAACTAACCGCCTCTAGCAATAAGAAAAAGCTGCCTTAATGACAGCTCCGTTTCTTCACTAGCGCACCCTTTCTTTCAACAAGAGTTCGTGTATGTTCCCATTATATGTAATCGATGTCGAAATGAGGGGGATAGTAATTCCATGCTTTGTAAATCCCATTCAAAGGTAAGTATGGCTGATTGTTTTGATTTATGAGTCAAGAGGGGTACACCATTTTTTATGATCATGCTTTCTGCATCCCAAAAACGGACCGTTTCGTCTTCGCCAGTACGATTACAGACTATTACGGGCAGCCCTGTTTCTAGTGACCTTTGTTCCCATTCTCCCTCCGGACCATGTAATCCGGGACCCCAGGAAGACGGTGCAAGTAATATTTCTGCTCCTTTTTCAGATAAGGTGCAAGCAATATCTTTGTTATATGCATCTGCACAAATCATAATACCAACCTCAACATTGTCTGTTTTTATTGGCTCTAATACTTCCCCTGGAGCTGACCAATCATCAATAACACTGATTTTACACTGTTTACCTATTAAATGACCTTTTTTATCTATGACAAACACAGAATTATACAACTCTCCGTTCCTGCCTTTTTCAGGGCAGCCCAAAAATACAGTGCTTTTCAAATTCTTTAGTTTACGGCTCAAATTATTCATCCAAGCATCAGGTTGCTTGATAATCCATCCAGTCCCAATCTTATGATTGAATTGAAGTCCGCTGACACATAGTTCGGGTGTTATAATCCATTCGGCATTATTATTTGCTGCAATATGAATGGCTTGTTCAATTAGTTTCTGGTTATGCTCCACATCACCAGCGATGGGCAATAGGTGCAGCAAAGCTATTTTTATTTTTCCCATAGTGATCTCCCAAACATCAACTTATATTAATGGCCATGCTTGTAATGATTGTAGCATAGACATTGATTGGCTTGTTCAAGTAATCAAAAAGCTGGTTCCTCCCCATCTCTAAACAAGCCCTTGCTCCAATGAGCAAAGGCCGTTTTTTACGAGTATCTTCTCTATATATAACCAAGTTTGCCTAAGGTGCCCCCATTCGTATACGTGTACTTTTACGAACGAATAATCTGTTCTTTGGATATCTGCTTTGAAGCATCGGGAATCTTTCGTATTTTATAATTAATCATATCTGAAGAGTAAACCATGATACTCACCATTCCTCCTTGGATCGTAGCACGGATCAGGATCCGGTTGATTATACTTGTTTTTAAAACTAAAATCAGGCCCATACCAGCTTACTGTAGCATCGCGGCCAGATGGAACATACGGAACGCTCCTTGTATGGGAATAGCGTTGAACCGTTTGCAACCCTGCATTGTCGATAGCATTAAACAAGGTGGATGAAACCTGGCAAATCCCTCCGCCAATCCCTTCAGAAAACTCTCCTTTAACGATAACCCGAGCGAGCATATATCCTTTTTCTACAGATCTCTTGCCAACAGCTTGGTTAAAAGAAAAGACCTCTCCTGGAAACACGACATAATTATTAATGGCTTCTGCGGCAAGTGAGATATTATTTGAACGATTTTTATTGTTGACATTAAAATAGGTTCTATATTCACCTATCTTTTTTTCACGAATTTCCGCAAGTATTTCGCTGTCAACCTTTGGATGAATAGCAAGCAAAGGTACTTCTAGTTTGTATGATCTATTACTGTAAAAAAGGAATGAAATTGTTCTTTAAAGGCTTGATGGTATAGCTTGTAACCTGCCCGCCCAGGTAGAATATTACCTTGTTTGTCCATTGTGGCATTTACAGGTTTTTGGTAAACTTGCCGGTCTATTTTTTCGACAAATTGATTGTATTTATCCACGTCCACCATAGGACTATCCAGGTAGGGCATTGTAATATCAGCATGGTTTACACTGGCAATCGTTTGTCCTTGGTGGGTTACCGATAAGCTTTCAGAAATATTCACTGGTTGAACGAATAGCAAAAGTCCGGCAATCCATGTTAATCTCAATTGAATGCACCTCCTGGGTTAGTTTCTTTGAACATTCACAATTTTCACTTCAAATCTTCATAAATTGCATCTTGATCAATAAACCAACGATCGGACAAACTCTCCTTGCGGATCATAAAATGCATAACCTTTATTTCTTTGCCATCTTTCTTCTTATGTATAGCTACTTGAACGGGTACATCCACGAGAAATAGACCATTTAGCTGTTCAGGCGGTTGTCTTAAAGGGTCAACTACTCCAAAATATATAATATCTTTAACAAGTTTATTGACACGGTTAGGGTGACTAGGATTTGATAAGGTCATTGCTAATAATTCCTGATTTCCTTGATTAATGGCAATGGTAAAAATACGTATAAGTTCATAAGGATTTACCGTTTGTATATAATCATCAAGCTTACCAGCAGCTTTCAATATCATTAATTTATGAGAAAGATCTTCGTTTTTCAAACGATGCGTAATACTTCCAGAGAAATGGACACAAAAATGACCTGAAAAACCATTTGGAAGAGCGCCAGCACCATGTGGCATTCCGTGCATAGATGCAGCAATCATTTGATTATTGATTAATACAATAATGGCTCTTCTATTCCAACTCCATTTATTATTATAAATTTTCTTCATGATTTGAGTATCTTCTTTACTTAATGGCTGTACATCGGCATGATGGCTACCTGCTCTTCGTTGTACCTTAAATGATAAACCAGTTTCAATATCGATTATGGTGAAATTTGTTTTATCAGGAATAATGTTGTTTACAATCTCCCAAGGTAACATCTCAATTTTAAAGCTTATGGGTCCTTCTTCATCTTCCCATTCCATTGCATAGACCGACTGATCGACCATTAAGACAAATATAAAAATAGCGATAATTACATGATATAATTTATTGTTTTTCATTTGGCCTCTCCTGCATTTTTTCTTATTATTTCAGGACATAATAATTTGAATACCTTTGAAAATTTGGAAATTCTTCAAATTAAACTCCTCCCTGTTAATTTATGTTCTAAACACTGTGTTTGGGGGAATCAGTAAAAAGGCTAAAAAGGCTCAGTCATGCTAGTGTTGATTGCATCTCTAACTTTTTAAGCAAAATCGAGGATATTAGTTTAAAATCCTCAACTTCCAATAGGTTATATGAACATAAAAGAACCTTCAGATTTTTTTCTGAAGGGATTTTTGTAGAGTATATATGATGCTAAAGATGCTTACATTGATAAATAAAATGGGAATAATGTAAAGCTCTCACTTTCAACAAGAAATAAAAGAAGGCAAGGGCTTTTAAACTTTTATTGTATTAAACCACTGCTCATTCTTAAGTGGGAATGGATATGACCAGAAAAGTTGGTTTTAAAAAGAAAATAGTACCCTCGATAGATTTTACCATTCGCTGGGGGAGAAAATATCATTGCAGGGGCTGTTTATCATCAAGAAATTGAAGTGGAAGGAGCAGAGATGACGGATTTCAGGAGTTTACACGTATACTTATTTCTATTTCAGGTGTTTCTAGCATTGTTATGTTAATTAGTAAGTGAAAACATAAAAAGGGCGCTTCCTCTGATAAGGAAGCGCTTCTATCTTATATAAAGCTATTGGACTTTCATTATAGCATGATTTTACTTCAAATAAAAGTAATTAATGTTTAATTTTAGTAATTATATTTTACATTAGAAAGAGACATGGATAAGTCACTGGAAAACTACTAATTTAATTCAGTATCACCAAAAGACCGTCCAGCTTTTTGTAAATCGGACGGTCTTGCGGATAATGGAATGTACTTTTACTTTCCTTCGTAAGGGAAAATGTTTATTTAGCTGCACCAGCTTTATTTATCACTTCCTTCGCTACCTGCAATGCGGATTCATAATCTGCGTGATCCGTGACTTCCGGTACATATTCCACATACTCAATGGTTCCTTCTTGATTGATTACAAATACTGCCCTGCATTCCAATCGTTGTTCTTTCATATACGTTCCATATGCAGTACCAAATGACAAATCAAAATGGTCGGAGAGAATGGTTATAGCTTCGACATTACTTTCTTTACACCATCTTGCTTGAGCAAAGGGAAGGTCTGCGCTGATAGCCAACACCGCTACATCATCACCCATTTTGCTTGCTTCTTCATTTAAGACCCTTGTTTGTAAATCACATACACCAGTATCAAGCGAAGGAACAGTCGTGATGATGCATGTCTTATTTTTATAGTCTGTTAAATGTGCTTTACGGCGGTCATTTGTTAATAGTGCGAAGTCAGGTGCCTTATCCCCTACTCTTAGTTCGGGACCAATCAAGGTCACTGGATTACCGCCTAAAGTCACTGCACCAGTACGTTCATGTGCCAAATTGAACCCTCCAACTCTCTTACTGATTTACTAGCTTCCTCGATAGGTGCTATATCCTCCCGGAGCAACAAGCAGAGGAACATGATAATGTTCTTCATTACTTCTTATTCCAAAACGAAGTGGGACCTTATTTAAAAATGGCCTTATATTGGGATCATTCGCTCCATCATTGAAATATTCCCCAACATAAAAGACAAGCTCATACTCACCTGGTTTGAGATCATCCCCTTGAAGAAGCGGATCATCAACTCTTCCATCTTTGTTTGTACAGACCTCTTTAATGAAAGAATGGTCTCCCTGTTCTGCTATGGCCCAAAGTTCTATCTTCATCCCTTTTGCCGGCAGACCTTTAGACAGGTCCAAAACATGTGTGGTCAGCTTACTGTCCATTATCGGGAAGCCCCTACCGTTGAATCAGCTGCCTTTTTTTGTTTAACGTCTTCTTGCGTAACGACAAAGCCTTGGAAGCCATACGGAGGACGTGGTTCCTGATAAACACTTCCTTCTGAATTCGGAATGGTTTCCACAACGGTTTCCCAGGTACGGTTATTGGTTTTAAATTGAACATTCGCCAGCTGAGGGAAACGTTCCAGAATCCTAATGCCAATATGATAAATGAGCTGCTGAATCGAACGGTTATTCAGTTCATGAAACACTGTGTTTGCAATATCACAAATTTGTTCCGCTGCTACATATTTTTCTGGATCCGCTCCAGTGCCATCCTCCCAGCGGCTATATTCCCAATCGAAATCCAAGTAGATAAATAGTGGACGATCCTGAGCTTCTGGCAGTGTGGTGTATTCATCTTGAATAAATCCATAAAAAGAGCTTCCTTTAACCTTGATTAAATGGACATCGACTATTCCACTTGAATGCTTAACGATTTTGCTTCCGGTAGGTGTCCTTTTGACTTCGATTGTAGTGGTAGCCCTTTCATTTCTGGAACATCGATAGACAACATCACTATTTTCATGTCCTTCCCCTTTTGGAACGAGTACATGATCGAAGGGAACTTCAGTTGCTGTCAGTTCCACTGCATCTATGTGGCTATACTTATCAAGGAAGACTTCACATATGAACTTTAAAAATCCTTCCGCCGTATTTCCTTGATAATTGGCCGCCTGGCGATGAATGATGTTTTTCATGGAATCCGTTGCAACCACCAAGCTATTATCTCCTTCCGTAAAAGAAGATAAAAAAGCTTCTCCTTTCAGAGAGATCTGGCAATTGAATCCAAAAATAGTATTATCTCTTTCTGTGAAACTTGATTCCGGTATTTTCCTCAAACCTGTAAGAGGCTGCACAAAAGTCCTATATACAAATACATCCCCTTTACCGTAAAACATCGTTCTGTTTTCATTTTGAGCTGTCATATTATTCCTCCTCCTAGTTTATAAAATCAGATAACCTGTGGCTGGCAATTAAGTGGATTTGCTTGATCGCTTCCTTAAGTTCATTTGCCTGATCCAAACCAATCCTTCTTTTCATCTCTGCCTTTATCACCGTTTTATCGCTGCCACGGACAGCAAATATGAACGGAAATCCAAACTTTTCTTTATACTGATTATTCAACGCATGAAATTCTTCATATTCATCCGGAGAAAGCGAATTCAAACCGGCTGCGGATTGTTCTTTAACTGATGCTTCAGCCATATCAATCCGGGCTGCTAGGTCCGGGTGAGACTTGATTAATTGGAGCTGTTCCGATAATGAGGCATTCTGCACAACAACTTCCATTTTCTGCTTTAGGTCGTCTAAGGAAATGAATGGCTTGTACTCCCATGAACGCTCTGCTATCCATGGAGAATGTTCATATACCCAACCTAACTTTTGGATGAATTCCACCTTGTTCAACTCATTAATGCTATTAAGGTCAGATATCAATACGGGCCCTCCCTTCTTCCAATTATTTTTATAATTCAAAACATTCTTAACTTAATTGAATTATATACATGCGTTCCTTTATAGGTCATTAGCTGAAAAAGCTAATATTTTTCCAACCCCTTTGTGCTTACCGCACTCACCGTTTAAAGAACAGGCCATCCTTATAGCTTGGCTTCTGTTGCCAATATTCAAAAAATTAGTTAAATTAGAGAAAAAAGGCACAGCGAAGGGGACCTATCATGCATTTAACGATGACTGATGCATTAAAATTACCACAGATCAAACAATGCCAAGTGGCAGCTGGCATGCAGGGACTTAATAGAGAAATAGAATCCATCAATAGCTTTGATGCTCCTGATGTGCTTTCCTGGTTGAAGCCAAATGAATTGATTCTAACAACCGGATACTTATTTCAAGATAATCCGCAACAATTAGACCAATTCGTAATCGAATTGGCAAAAATGAATTGTTCAGGATTGTTCATCAAACTGGAAGAAATTCCGCAAACCACCATCAGCATTGCCAATATGGCCAATTTGCCTATTCTCAAAATCCCCCCTGAGTTTTCGTTATCAGATATCATGTCTCCCCTGCTTCGTGAAATTGTAAAGAGACAGAATGAACAAAAAGAGAAAAGCTATGGTATGGAAGATATTTCCTGGGTTGGTGCCGAAAATTTAAGTTACGGGATTTTAGGAATGACGGAGGACAAATCCAGCGTCCAACAAATTACTGGGGGATTCATATGTACGGTTTTACCTTTAACGCTGCAATGGAATCAAAAGAATGATCCCATTACTTATAAACAGCTTATCAAAACAATCGAAACATTAACCGAGCAAAATAAAATCGATAAGCTCATAAGGAATATCAAGGGCAGTCTAGTTATCATTTATCTGGATACCATCCCCCTAGGGAGCACCCGCTTTTATTCACAAGTCACCCAGATAAGCCAACAAATTATTTCTACTTTATCTAAACACCTGCCAATGGAACTTACGCTAGGAGTCGGTAACTATCATACAGGTATTAATAACCTGGCCAATAGCCTACAGGAAGCTTTACAATCTATTGATTTGGGAAAACGATTGAACCCAGGAAAGGAAGTTTACGGCTACAAAGAATTAATAACATTTAAGATTTTGCAGTATGCTCCAAAAAATGTGCTCATGGATATTGTTACAGGTAATTTAGCACCGCTGAAGGACCATGACGATGAAACCCAGTCTGATCTGATCAAAACCTTGGAGGCCTATTTGCAATGCAATCTTCGACCTGCTGAAACGGCCAGAATAATGGGGGTGCACCGAAACACTATCCATTTTCGAATTAAAAGCATAAAAAAACGATTAGGAATGGACTTAAGCAATGATGATCTGTTCACTATAAAACTTGCCCTATATGCCAAACGTCTGCTGGATAACCAATAAGAAAATGGCCCATACACATGAAAAACTGCCAGGGATCCTTCATTCCCTGGCAGTTTTTCATGTGCAGTAACACTTGATTCCCGATTCATTCAAATTATGCTTCCTTTACTTAGTCATGTAATAACTTCGCAGCTTTTATACTAAACTGCAATTTAAAAGCAATATCCCTCGATTTTAAATCAACTCCCAATAATTCTTCAATTCTAGACAAACGGAACTTTACAGTATTTCGATGCACAAACAAAGCCCGTGCCGCATCTTCTATTCTCCCTCTTGAAAATAGATAGGTTTCCAGCGTTTTTAACAACTCCCCCTCATTTTCCCTATCATATACAATAATCGGCTGAATCATGGATAGCACGTATTGAGTCATGGCATCCTTAGGGATTTGATTTATTAGATCTTCAACTTCAACGCTTGCGTAATCATTGATATTAGTCGGGTTAAGCCTCGAGCCAAGTTGAATGGCCTTTTTAGCTTCAATAAACCCTTCTTTCATATTGTAGATTTCTTTTTTCACCTTGCTTAACCCCATGGATAGTGAAGTGCCAGGATCATCTTTGGATATAAGACCTTCTAAAAGGATGGCAATTCGTTGAGCCTGCATAAGAAGGTGTTCATCAGTCACCATTCCTTTCCCTTGCAGAATAATTAATTGACCATCGAAGTCGATATTCCAATACTTGAAATCTTCCCTTTCCGTTTGGTTTAATTTCTCCAACATTCTGCCAATTGGAAAGAATGAATCCCCTTCTTCTTTCGTTCCGTTTATTAAGAGCAGAATATAGGGCCTATCGGGATTAAAGCCAAATTCCTGTAATTGGGGGATAAAAGATGTACTCCTATTTTCCCCATTCAAAAGAGAATGAAAAACTTCAACACTTCCTTTTCCATTGTTTTTCACTTTCTCCTTATTAACAAGTTCATATGTAAAGCTGAATAATAAGTCGGATAAAGGCATTTCATAAGGAATCTCCAGCAATGGGAAATTGTACTTGTTCGCTTCTTCCACCATTCCAGGAGGAATCGTAGAAAGAAACCGCTTAAGCTTGATAGCTAATCCAGCACTTCCTCTTTTCGACAATTCCCTAACAAGATTGATTTGAGCATTCAGGTCATCCTTAAACACATAACCGGTTGTCAGCAGGAGTTCCCCTCGTTTAATCCATGATATATCCGGATGATCCATTATACTTACTGAATTAATTACCCGAGTTAACCCTTGACTTCCTCCAATAACTTCCACTTGGTTTAGGGCAGGAAGTTTCAAAGCTTTTTCGATCGTTAAATACATATTTCTCCCCCTATTCTTCTTAATTATATACAGAATGAACTTGAATGAATATTCATATTTTTCCAAAAAATAGTCTTGATTTAGCATTATGGCGGTGATAATATAAAAATACACCGATTTTGTAAATAGCGTTTCTTAATAAGCAACAGCAAAACCATCCATAAGGAAGTATTTACAAAATCACAAGGAGGCGATTTCGTTACATTCATATAATTGGAAAGTCGTGACTAATTAAAAGGGGGCAAACATGGAAAAATTGAGCAAACTAAACACGTTATTGTTAGGTTTACAGCATGTTTGTGTAATGTATGGAGGAGCGGTAGCTGTTCCACTAATCGTCGGTCCTGCAATCGGCTTGACACAAGAACAGATCATATACCTGATCTCGTTTGATTTACTCGCCTGCGGGATAGTCACCTTGCTTCAAGTTATTGGCGGTAAAGGATTTGGTATAAGGTTACCTGCTTTAATGGCTGTTTCTTTTATCGTGGTTGAGCCAGTAATAGCCATAGGATCGGTCCATAGTATAACCGGGGTTTTAGGCGCAGTTATGGTATCCGGAATAATTGTTGCCATTTTATCAGGAGTAATCGGTAAATTAATACCCTATTTCCCACCAATTGTTGCAGGGTCCGTCATATTAATCATAGGCGTGTCATTAATGCCAGTTGCCATGAAAAATGCAGCGGGCGGAGTCGGTTCCCCCACCTTTGGAGATCCTATGAATCTAATGCTAGCTTGTTTTACACTAGTAAGTTTCCTTTTATTGAATACACTTACTAAAGGTTTCTTGAAAGCGGTTTCAGTTCTTTTCGCCATGATTCTTGGCACTATATTGGCTGGTTTTTTAGGTATGGTCGATACCTCCGGCTTTATAGAGGCCAGCTGGTTTACAATGGTGACTCCTTTTTATTTTGGGGTACCTACCTTCGACCTTTCATCTATTATCACCATGACAATCATATCTTTAATCATAGCTGTGGAAAGTATAGGCGTCTTTTTGACACTCGGGGAAGTATGCGGGAAGGAAATAACCGAAAAAGATGTGGAAAAGGGCCTCCGTGCAGAAGGAATAGGGAGCTTCATAAGCGGTATCTTCAACTCTTTCAACCATTCTACCTTCTCACAAAATGTTGGCTTGGTCTTGCTGACAAAGGTAACTCAGCGCTCGGTAGTAGTCACGGCAGGTTGTATCCTAATCTTTCTAGCTTTTGTGCCTAAGGTTGCCGGTCTTACGACAATGATCCCTTTACCCGTTCTGGGCGGGGCCATGATACCAATGTTCGGCATGCTTCTTTCTGCAGCTTTGGGGATGATAGCCAAAGCGGATTTAAGCAAACCTTCCAATCAATTGACGATTGCACTTGGAATAGGAGTCGGTCTGGCAGTCAAGGGGGTCCCGGAAGCATTCGATAAATTCCCGGAAACAGTCCAATTAATATGTGGAAACGGAGTCGTGATGGGTACAATAACACTGGTTGTGTTAAATGCCATCCTGAATGGAAAAACAAATCCATCCATTACACACCATCATTCCATATCCGAAATTCAACCAAGCATGAGCCAGAATATTAATATCCACCCTTAGAAAGTAGCGGACAAGGCAATTCTCTAAGGGTGTCTAGTTGGCTAGGTTCTCCAACACTTTTAATTATAACCTTATTCAGGGAATTTTCAAACAAATAATACAAGCACCTTGCAACAGCCTATTTAATAGGTTAGCAAGGTGCTTTTTTTTACTCAATTATGGCTCTTCAACTTGTTTCATTTGAAAGGAGAGCGATATAACCCTCCAAAAATTTGGAGTCACTCCCGAAATTCCCGACCTTTTTCGAGTCTACATTCAAGGGGTCCCTTAAATTGTATTTTTTTTACAAAGCCTGATTCCGTGGGGTGTCATTGACAAATTTTCCGCATAATAAAATTGACACTTGGGGTGGTTCTGGAGAGCTATAAGCTTAACTTCCTTAGCTTATTAGAGGGTAATAGAGGTAGGTCCTGCAGATGCATCATCGCCAATCATTTTGTTTTTCGTACCCTTTAGGAATGGTTCACATAAATGTGATCCGTAACCCCTTCAGCACCAGTGACAAGTATTTTGTAAGCGCAATTCACATCCACTCTTGATTGGTTATACAGTTATTTTTTCCAAACTTCAAGTATTTCAGATCCTACTCGATCCCATTCATATAAGCTTAAGGCAAGTTCCCTGCCTCGTTCGCCCATTTTTTTCATTAGTGACCTGTTTGATAGAATTTCTGTAATCTTCTCTGTAAAACACCCAGGATCTTCTGGATTCTCTACTACAAGCCCATTCTCCCTTATACGAATGACCTCTGGATTTCCGCCTCTTGCAGTTGTTACGATTGGAAGCCCTGAAGCCATCGCTTCATAATGGACGCGCGCAAGCGGTTCTTGCCATATTGATGTACACACGAATAAATCGGCAGCAGCGAACCAATTTTGTATTTCACTAGGTGCGACAAAACCAGTTGAAACAACTGGGATAGGCAGCTTTTTGGCCAATGCTCTTACATAAGCTACATAATCGGTAACATCATTTTGGCTGAACCATTTACTTCCGACAATAACTAAAGCCAAATCCTTAAATTTACTTGAAAGCTCAGGCAGTGCCCGAATTAACCTATCTACACCTTTATTACTTGAAAGTCTACCTGCAAATAGTATGACCGTTTTGTTTTCAAGACCGTTCGCTTTACGTAATTCATTACGGATTTTTTGCATTTTCGGGTGACTGCCGGGCAGGAATCGATTGGTGTCAACACCAGAATAGATGGTGCGGATCTTTGATGAAGCTTGTGGATATAAACTTTTTATGACATTGCCTATATAATCACTCACCGTTACAATATTCGTAACTTCGTCTATGGCTGCTTTTGCTTCCTCCGGATTGATTTTCTCTGGATTAAACATATCATTATGCATGCTAAGGGTAATTTTTGAATGAGGGGCTGCTTTTCGGACAGGAAGGACTAGCCGAGGCCGATTGAATATATGAATTAGATCGAAATGATTTGCTTTAAGATAGCTGACAACCTCTTCTCGATATACTTCGAATATTTTTCCAGGTACACGTACATAACGGTTTCCATCAATCGTCTCTTGATCAGGGAGTGATGGATCATTAATACCTAAAACCGTAATATCATGGGCTTTACTTAAATGCGGCAGGATGCCTGAGATATAGGTTTGAATGGCCCCGCCCAGTACCGGAGGAACAGGAAGCTTTTCGGTACAAATCATTAAAATTTTCATGTTTGTTCCATTCCCTTCCAATCATCTTTAATTTCTTCTAACACTGGCCATTTTGTTTGATCGGTATCAACAATTGTTTGAATCATCGCTGTTGTTTGATCAGTTAGAAATAATTCAGGTTCATATACTACTTCTTTAACATTCTTGTAAAATTCATTTGGAGCAGATAAATCGATCATTAAGATATCATATAGTTGCGATGAAATTGGATTTGCCTCGTGATAGGACTTGATCATTTCCCTTACCCAAGTTGCATCCCATCTATATAAATCCGCCATTGTGCCGGTAATCAGTTTTCTTAAATCGCGAATGGGAAGGTCATAAGCAACACCGTCAAGGTCAATAATCCACATTCCATTAGAGCCCATTTGACCATTTGACCAGCCATAATCTTGATGCACTAATCCCCAATATTCATTACCTTGTTTCGCTAGCTCTAGATAGCTTGATTCACTTAATCTTTCTAAGCTTCTTTTTGCTTGTTCTTCAAAATCATTTAAAACATTCAGCAAATAGGGGCTTGCAGGCATTTCTTCATATGCATTAGCAATGTTCCGAAACCAATCCATCTTATTGATGACTTTTTCATAAGTCGCTGGCCATTTATATAACCGGGATGCAACTTCAGCTTGTTTAGGCGGAACATACCCTTTGCTTAAAAGGTGGAATTCGCCGAGAGCATTACAAAGATGTTTGGCTCCTTCCAAATCCTTTGATACAGGTGCCAATGATTCGATCCACTCAGCGACGAACCATAACTTCCCTCCAGCCTCAACATAATCCTTTCCATCTTTTGTTTTCACGATGGGCGGTACTCTTGCTTCCTTAACATTAACTAAATATTCTTGAGCTCCTAAGCTAAACATGCTTCTTGTAGGTCTTCTGTGTAAAAGTTTTAAACTCTTTGGCCCTGAACTTGTTTCCATTTTCCATATAGAGCCGCCTTTATCTGGTTTTGTTGTAACAACTTGAATGTTCTGAACGGAGAAACCGTAATGTTCAAGAACTTCCAGTGCCATTTTTTCAATATATTCAGGAACAAAAAACTCATGAGTGAGCTCATCTTCTTCCCAAGGCACAATTATTGCTTTCTCCATGAAAACCCCTCCTGTGATATATATAAAAGTATTTTCCGCCAAAATAAGGGCAAGGTCACGACAGATTCATTATGTTCTAATATCAGGCTGTATCCATATACAAGCATAATTTTCTAATGTTGAATATTGTTCTTTATTAAATACCCATGATTAATCAACACCGCTGGAGTAACCATACTTTTTAATAAACTATGTGGAAAAAAAACTTTTGTATCAGACAATTCACCCAAATTGTTAGGTAATTGGGTTCTCCTGCAAATATGACCAATTTGAAACATAGAATCTCAATAACCTTTTCATCCATGAATTAAAATCTCTCCTTGGACAGACTTCACACCTTGTGCAAAAACTTTTTCACAGGATTTCAATTATTTATAACGAATGACTAGAAGAATTTCATACAAAAAGAAGGAGGCATATAATGGGGATAAAAATGGACGAATACGAACTTCTTGACAAAGATTCAGGCCCATATGGAATAACTGCCGGAAAAGATGGTGCGCTATGGTTTACACAACATAAAGCAAATCAAATTGGCCGAATGACCGTTAACGGTGAAGTCACTCCATTCGTTGTTCCTACCCCCAATGCTGGTGTGCTATCTATAACTTCCACAACTCAGGGGGATATATGGTTTACGGAAAATAGGGCGAATAAAATTGGAAAACTGACAGGTACAGGTGAAATCATCGAATATACTCTCCCGAGTCCGAACTCAGCACCTTTTGGAATAACGGAAGGACATAATGGAGACATTTGGTTTACCGAGATGAATGGAAATAGGATAGGGCGAATTTTATCATCAGGTGAAATGATTCAGTATGATTTACCGAGTCCCGGCTGTTACCCCTCTTTCATTGTTGCTGGAACTGACGGTGCCATTTGGTTTACTGAGAATCAGAGTAATCAAATTGGGCGCATTACGATGCTTGGAGAAATGACAAATTACACTTTGCCAACAAAACATGCTGGTCCTGTAGGTATTACAAGCGGACCGGACGGTGCACTCTGGTTTGTGGAAATTAACGGAAATAAAATCGGGCGCATTACTACTTCTGGAACAATATGTGAATATACCATCCCAACTCCAGATGCCCGACCACACGCAATAGTGACAGGTCCTGACCGTGCTTTATGGTTCACTGAATGGGGAAGTAATCAAATTGGGCGCATTACCATGCAAGGAGAAATTACGGAATATCCAATTCCTACCCAAAATGCTGAGCCGCATGGAATTGCATCAGGTCCTGATGGTGCCATTTGGTTCGCTGAGGAATGCAATAAGATCGGCCGGCTAAGTTTATTATAAAAACCCTGAAAGGCAGTGGATATCCATGGAATCTAATAAGCAACATGGACCAAATCCTCAAGATAAATATCCGATTAAAGGAAATCACGTCGTGCAATTTATTAAAAATACAATCACTAGACCAAACATTATTGCGGGTGAATATTCATATTACGATGCAAGGAATGGTGAGTCTTTTGAAGATCAAGTGTTATATCACTACGAATTCTTCGGTGACCGGCTTGTCATCGGGAAATTTTGCGCCATGGCACCTGGTGTAACGTTTATTATGAATGGAGCCAACCATAGAATGGATGGTTTTTCAACCTACCCCTTCAACATTTTCGGACACGGTTGGGAGAAGTATACGCCAGCGTTAGATCAGTTGCCGTTTAAAGGCGATACCATTATTGGAAATGATGTTTGGATAGGAATGGATACTGTCATCATGCCTGGAATAAAAATTGGGGATGGTGCAATTGTAGCCGCCAAATCGGTTATTACCAAAGATGTGGAACCTTACACCATCGTTGGAGGGAATCCCGAAAAGAAACTTAAAACCCGCTTCCCGGAAGAAATCATTAACGAACTGCTGGAAATTAAATGGTGGGATTGGGATATCTCTATCATTTCTGCTCATATTGATGTGATAGTAAATGGGGATATGGAAAGTCTAAGAATCTTAAAAAATAAAAAATGACAATGCATCAGCTTCAGAGAATCCGATTCTTGTACCACAAATTAATGGAGGGAAATCACTTTTTAAATAGGATAATTCAATTGACTATATTAAGATCGCTTTTTAACCATGACTTTGTTAAAGATTAATGTTGATTTTTTGAACAATTAAAAGAGACCACCTATAAGTGGTCTTCTTGTGCATCCTAGTGAAGTAAAGCACCGGTTAGTTCATTAAACCATAAATATATATAATAGCCCATATTATGATTAAGACCCAAATCATTACTATTAGTGAGCCGACTATCCAATTCTTCGGCTTACCATTTTTCATCATTTCTTCTGCCTTAACTTCACAGTCGGTTAATACACTCTTTGGTATCATCTTTAATGCGATCATTATCCCTATTGGAACGAGAATTACATCGTCTAAGTAGCCAAGAATGGGTATAAAATCAGGTATTATGTCTATCGGACTGAATGCATAAGCCACAACACAAGCCGTAAATACCTTTGCATGCCAAGGCACCCGTTCATCTTTACAAGCAAAGTAAAGGATAAAAATTTGCTGTTTTAGTCTCCTCGCCCAAGTCTTAATTTTATCAAACATTTTTATCTCCTATAATAATTAAGCTTTTATTTCCATTATAGCAATATAAGATTTACAAAGGATTGTTATTTGACTAACCTCCCCGTTCCATAAGAAATAGCTGCCTTCGATCCTAAGCTAAAGCAACCGTTAATTTAAATACTATATTTCACAAACTTCAATTACTGCGTTAAGTATTAGTTTTGGAACTCTTCAATTCTATCCAGCCATTCATTTAATAGAGTGCTAAAAAGTTGTGGTTGTTCAATTTGTAAATTGTGACCTGCCATATCCAATACAGCAAAAGTTCCTCGCGGATACTTGTTTGCTATGTCCAGAGCATCTTTATATCCAACCGAAGAGTCTTGTCTTCCTAACAGGAATACACTGGGTTTAATAAAATCAGACTGGTCAATCTTAAAAGAAAACCCATATTTATTCTTAACCTTATTTAGAAACTTTTCATCACCAATTTTACAACCACTTAGAATTTCTTTGTTGTACCTTAACCATGTGTACTCATCAAGTACAATGTTGTTATTTCTAAAATCTTCTAATTCACCCTTTGATAAATTCTCAATGAACTTCTCATCCGTTCTCATTATTTTATGTATCTCAACTGTTCTATTTTCTGGAAGAGGAATAATAAGAGGACATATAAATGCTGCACCAAGTATTTGTTCTTGATGCTTTTCAATAATGCCCCTAGCTATATAGCCACCGTAAGATTCCCCGGCAATTACGTACTCTTGGTTAGGAATTACAGCTTGAATAAACTCTAAAACAGCATCCAGCATTTCATCCGAACTACTTATTTCGTTATATTTTTTTGTTAATCCCATCCCAGGTAGGTCGATATAAATACGTCGCCACCCCTCCCTCTTAGTAAATATTGGTTCCATACAACCACTCATTAATCGATGGTCCGGAGAATAACCGTGTATCATTAAAATTGGTTTTCCTCCCCCTAAATCTTCATAATAAATTTCAGCTTGGCGAACTTTGCAATATGCCATATTAATCCTTCTTTCTATAAAAATCATTTTAACTAACAGTACCTATTCTCTTTTTGTTTCTTCAATTCCTTCTTCAATTATTCTGCCCCCATAGTTCAGCAAGAAAATCAACAACATCCTTTAACAGAGCCTTAATCATAGAAAAAATAGACGTATAGAAGGGTATCGCCAAACTGTGGTATTTTGTATGATAAGCAAATCGCAGCAAAAAAAGCCCGTTCCCTGTACGATAGGAAATGACTTTTTTTACTTATTATATGGCTTCTTTTTATTTGTCACTTCCCCGAGACCAGATTACCACTGGAATCAATAATAAAGATAATAACCCTCCGATAAATGATAAGGCTGTATAACTTGAACCGGCCACAATCATTCCAGATAAGGCTCCACCAGAGGCTCCTGATAATGCAATTAAAACATCCACTGTACCTTGGGTTTTAGCCCGATTTGAAGTGTCGGTTGAATCAACAATAAGAGCCGTCCCACTTATTAAACCGAAATTCCATCCTAATCCAAGTAAAGAAAGGGCAATAACTAGGAGAATCATAGAATCACCTGGTGCAATCGCCGATATTAAACCGGCCAGAAGCAGCGTAGCTCCAGAGGCAATAGCCATGGCAGTACGGCCAAACTTATCAACAAGGACACCTGTAACCAGTGAAGGAAGATACATGGCAGCTATATGAAATCCAATAACGAGACCTATTTCACCCAAGTCATGTCCATGATGCCTCATATGAACTGGCGTCATGGTCATAATGGCCACCATTACAATTTGAGTAAGAACCATAATTGCCGCACCAACAATAATTCCTCTTTTGTTTACCATTTGTTCAGTATCAGCCGAATATCCTAATCGATTACTTTCTTGCTTGGTCGCTTCTATTGCTCTTGCTATAACTAATGGGTCCGGGCGAAGCAAAACGAAAAGGACAAGACCTGCTAATATAAATGCTGCCGCTGATAAAATGAAAGGACCAGCGAGTGAAGGAACGCCAATGGAAAGAGCAAAATCCCCCATTACATTCACTAAATTCGGACCGGCAACTGCACCAAATGTTGTAAACACCATGGTAATACTAATGGCAGTGGCTCGCTGTTTATTGTTAGCCAAGTCCGTACCAGCGTAACGAGCTTGTAAATTTGTCGCTGTTCCTGCACCATAGATGAGCAGGGAAGCAAATAAAAGGAAAACGCTATTTATGATGGCTGCCATTATGACTCCTATTGCTCCAAGTCCACCTATCATAAAACCAGCTGTTAGACCTGTACGGCGGCCGTAACGTTGAGAAAGTCTCCCTACGATTAAAGCAGCCCCGGCAGATCCTAATGTAAATAAACCCGATGGCACTCCAGCAAATGCATCTGTGCCAAGCATTTGTTGTGCAAGAAGTGCCCCCACCGTAACTCCAGCCGCTAAACCGGCACCGCCAAAAATTTGTGAAATACTTATAATAATCAATGTACGTTTGTATAACATTTTTTGTTTTTCTTGAGAATCTACATAACTCTGGTTCATTTGATATGTTTTACTGGACATTTGTTAAGACCTCATTCATAATTTTGTAATTTCTCCCCACCATGTACACCTTCCTCTAGTTGATTTTCTAATATTAATATTCACCTTTACTTTTTTAGTTTAAAAACTATAAAATCAGCACATCTGAAATCTTCTTCAAATGAAGGATATTTTTCTAACATCTCTTTTGATGGCTTAGGTTCTATTATGCTTTCTAAAATAAAACCTGTTTTGATTAAAGTGTTTATATAACTTGTTAATGTTCTATGAAAGAATAGCATTTTTTCTTTATCTCCTAAACCTTGTTCATACACTCCTTCATAAAAATACTTATCTACGTTCCAATGCAATTTTTTACCGTCCTTTGTTTTTTCCCAACCACTCTCTGGAGTAACAAAACAAGGATGCAAAATCGAAAATATGAAACAGCCTCCATCTACTAATAGACGATACATTTCTTGAAATGCTTTTTCGTAATTTGCAAGATCTTGAATGACCATATTTGATACTATTAAATCGAAACGTTTATCCTCTAAGCAATACAAGTCCTCACAATTCCCCTGCCTATAATCAATCAACAAATCATTTGGAGTTCTTCCCTTAGCAATTTCTATCATCCGTGATGAATAATCCACAGCCGTTACAGTCGCTTCGGACCTCGCTAACATCCGACTTAAATACCCCTCACCACACCCGGCATCTAAAATGTTTTTATTCCTCACCGGCTCCATAAGTGATAATAAAGTTGGATTTAAAAAAACTTCTTTATGAAGGTCTCCTTGCTCGGTATGATTTGCAGAATATGTATCCGCGAAACTATCCCACCTTTTAATCGCTTCTTCTGTACCAATATTCCGATTCATGTTAACTCCTCCCTTCTTCTAAACTCCCCCGATAGTTGCATTAATAAAAAGCTGCCTTAAAGACAGCTCCTATCTTAAGCTTACGCACCCGTTGTTTAAATGACTACCACATCGGTTCATCCTTGTTACTTAACTTATATATAAATGGCATCATAATAATCACTAAAGCATACGCAACTATTTCAAAAACTAAGGCATAACCTTTAGGTACACCAAATGATATTAAAGGTACGATCAATAAAGTTATAAATATAAATAGGCTTAATAGCTTTCTTGTTTTCTTGGAAACGTATTGGGATGAATCACAGGATGAACATCTTAACCTCTTTTTAAAGGTAAACATTTTAAAAAAGGCCTCTACCCAACCCCATTTATAGCCACATTGCTGACAGGTTGGCATATGCAACAAACTCCTTTCAATTAAATCAATATTACAAATTATATCATTTATTCCTAAACTATCCTGACTAGATTGTTGCATAAAGAAAAAGCTGCCTTAAAGACAGCTCCTATCTTAAGCTAAATTTTATCTTCATCCCATATACGTTCCAAGATCACTTCATTATTAATACAGTTTATTTGAAAAACGTCAGGGTTACTAAGATTTTTCCAACACTCGAAATCAAAGTCACTATTATAATTCATTAACAGTAAGGATATTATATTTCCGTGACTGACGATTACTGTATTTTCAGCCCCACTTTTAAAGACTTCTTCTACAACATTTACGATTCGATTTTTCGCTTCTTGACTTGACTCTCCTCCTTCGAATTTTAATTCCATATCATTAAATGTTGCTTTTAGTTTTTCATACCAATCAGGTAATTCCGTTGTGCTTAGTGTTCGTTCTGAGAGGCGTTCATCAATCTCTATTTTAATCTTTGTTTTCTCACATAATGGTTCTACTGATTGAATAGCACGCAAAAAGGGACTCGCTATTATTCGGTCAAGTTTTGCATTGCTGAAAAAATCAACTAAATATTTCGCTTGTTTCAAACCCTTTTCTGTTAACGGAGATTCCGAAGGTTGCCCTTGTGCTTCACAATGTCTGACAATGTAAATCTTCTTTTGCATACAGATCCTCCCACATAAGTAGTAAATACTAGTTTCTATATTTCTCTATAATTTTCCTTCTTGAATTACCTGCCCCTTTAGTTCCATAAGACAGCTCCGATCTACAGCTAACGCACCCCGATCCATTCTTGAAACATAACCCTTCCATCACTAAAAAATTAATAGTGTATACTTTGTTATCCATGGTTTCTTTATCGGGTATTATAAAAAAGTAATTCCCTTTTTTATTTAATTCTTTACTCTTTATAACCTCCTTATTAGGAGGTTGCACAACTTCCAATTTGTTCACTTTTTCTATAAAAGCTTGTATTTCATTAATATCTGTAATGACTCGGAAGATACCCCGTCCTCATCAACACCTTGCACTAATAATGTTGTATATTCATCTTCATGTGCTTCTCCCCTCAGGTCAAGTCTTTGATAGAACGGGAGAGCGATTATTAAAAGGGCATTTAAAAAATACGGCCAAAACCTGTAATGATATGAATTGTTTTTTTCGTTTTTCTTCCTAAAATATCCGCAAATACCCCGATTACAGCCGATTATCCTTGATTAAATGACCTGACTGGCATGTAAGCCCCAAATGATAACGCTTCCCTTCACTATCTCGGCCTTTTCCTTGTGAATGTCCTCTCTTCCCTTGAATCTAAATCTCAGCATGTTACGATAACAAGGTTAAAAAATACGAACGGAATTACGAACAATGAACTTTTAGGAGGGCATAATGTTGAGAGATAAAACTGTTGCATTTTTAGGAGCCGGTTCGATGGCAGAGTCGATGATTTCTGGAATTGTGCAGATTGGGAGCATACCAGCAGAGAGAATTTATGTGACAAATCGCAGCAATCAATTACGACTCGAGGAAATGAATCACGTGTATGGAGTCCATGCGGTCCATCAGGATGCATTGCCATATGAAGAAGTTGATTTCTTCATTTTGGCAATGAAGCCCCAGGGAGCAGCAGAGGCTCTTGATGCACTCAAAGATAAAATAAGAGTGGATCAAGTTGTAATTTCTGTTTTAGCGGGCATTTCCACTGAATTCATGGAAAATCATCTACAGCTTGGACAGCAGGTTGTGCGGTTGATGCCGAATACGTCGAGCATGATCCGGGAGTCGGCAACTGCGTTATCTCCGGGAAGACATACAGCGATGGACAATGTGATAGCAGTGAAAGAACTGTTAGGCTGTATGGGAAAAGTGTTCTTAATTGAAGAAGAGCATATGGATATTTTTACAGGAATTGCAGGAAGCGGACCTGCTTACTTCTATTATTTAATGGAGCATATGGAACACGCTGGCGTTAAAAAGGGTATGGATGAAGCGATGGTCCGTGAGATTGTCGCCCAAACGATTTTAGGCGCAGCCAAGATGATTATGGTGAACGACGAGACACCGGCAAGTCTCAGAGAGAAAGTCACTTCACCAAATGGAACGACAGCATCCGGACTTGATGCGTTACGGAAAAATAATGGCGGCAGAGCCATTTCACAGGCGATTCATCATGCTGCGAAACGTTCGAAAGAGCTGAATGAAGAGATGGCAGTAGCGTACAGCAAATCGACTAATCCCCCGAGAGTAATGGGGAACTTCAGTACCATAAAAGGACGGTGCCTAAGTTAATCATCTCCATAAATACACCATGGAGCCTCCTTAGGAAATTATATGTATCAAAAGATGTGGTTATCAAATAACAATCCATCAAATAGTTAAGAAAAAATATAAACGTAAGAAAAACGGAGGACAACATGAAGAGAATCCTTAAGATCGCTAGCGCTTTTATCGGAATTCTAGTTGGAGCAGGGTTCGCCTCAGGACAAGAAACCATGCTTTATTTTGTAAGCTTCGGGAACTTGGGCACAATTGGAGCTATCATTTCAGTCGCAATTTTTGCATACCTTGGAATGATTCTGATGAAGCTTGGCAGTCGTACACAAACAGATTCGCATCAGGAAGTAATTTATAAGATTTGCGGTCGCTTTCTCGGCTGTATCATTGATTATGTTCTGAATGCCATCCTATTTGGTATAGGAATTGTCATGATTTCGGGGTCAGGCTCGATCTTTGATCAGCAATTCGGATTACCTTCCTTTATAGGAACCATCCTTATGACTGTTCTTGTCATGATAACAGTTATGCTGAAAGTTGACCGTGTGATTAAGGTAATTGCATCCGTCACACCATTTCTGATTCTTGTCGTACTTTTTCTATTTATTTATAGTATGTTTACAATGAATTCATCGTTTACGTCACTTGAACCACATGCGCTGGAACAAAATTCAGCTGCGGGACATTGGCTTGTATCTACAATAAACTATATTTCAATAACCATTGCAATGGGGGCTTCCATGACACTTGTTATGGGTGGAAATGAACCTGATGAAAGGATATCATCCATTGGAGGACTTACAGGAGGGATCGCTTTAGGTCTACTTCTTTTAATTAGTCACCTTACTATTTTCTCAAATATTAATACTGTATCGGGCTTGGATATGCCAATGCTGGGAATCGCCAACAGTATTTCACCTCTCTTAGGCATTCTGTACTCTCTCGTTCTGTTCGCCATGATTTTCAATACGGCAGTCAGCATGTTCTACTCATTTGGAACACGCTTTTCTGATCCGCAGACCACAAAATTTAAAGTAATCATTATTTCATCACTGTTGATCGGATTTATAGCAAGCTTCTTTGGCTTCACTAAACTTGTTTCCTCTCTCTATCCAATCTTTGGCTATATGGGAATTGTCCTTATTATCGTTCTCATCATTACTCCATTCCGAATGAGTCGATTAACGAAAGAAAATTAAATTGAGGATTGTTTAACCAACCTTTCTACTCATGTGTAGAAAGGTTGGTTAAGGAAGGAAAAACTCTCCCTTCCCCTGTATACTTCGGACAAACTAACCTACTAAGAGCAATGATACCAATCAAAATTGATTGGTACTGGATGGTTTGCCTAAATGTTTTTGCTATGACATCTAAATAGCTTAATTCTGGTATTACCTCTCTTGTTTTATCCATATATAATTCTTCCTTATTCGCGAGGTGTGATAACTTCTGATATCAACAAAGAACAACTGGAAAATTAAATACTTTTTAGTATCTTTGCTGGGTTTCCAGCCACTATTGTATTGGCAGGAACATCTTTTGTAACAACGGAACCAGCAGCAACAATTGAATTATCTCCAATAGTGACTCCAGCCAGGATTATGCAACTTCCACCAATCCATACATCGTTTCCAATTATTATTGGTATTCCATAACCACTCTTGTTCCTATCCTTAGGTTCGATTGAATGACCAGCCGTATATATCCCTACATTGGGGCCTATCATACAGTTGTCACCCACCCTAACTTCTGCCATATCTAAAATAGTGCAGTTATAGCCAGCATAGAAATTATCGCCAACGTGGATATTGTAGCCCAAATCGCAATGGAAATTGTGTTCAATATTAGGATCAACACCTACAGTACCAAACAATTTCTTTATAGTTTCTTCTCTTTTTGAGAAATCTTCTATAGCACTGTTGTTAAATTCTTGAACAAGTTTATGAGCACGAATATTTTTTAATTTTATTTCCTCTGTTCCTCGTTCATAATAGATTTTCTCTTTATCGTTCATACCTAATTTCCTCCTTTCAGTTAGTACAAATGTTACCATAATCTTCAACTAACCTGCCCCCCGATAGTTCTATTAGCAACCTCGATAAGTTAGAAAAAATAACAACTTTCTACCTAAGGAAAGGTTTGTTAGATAAGACGATTATTTCAATTTAAGTATTATTTTCCCCTTTGCTCTTCCCGTCTCTGCATACTCCAATGCTTTTTGGGCATCTTCGAAAATAAAAACTTTATCAAGTGTAGGCTTAATTACTTCTGACTCTAACATTTCTGTTAAAATTTTCAACTGCTCTCCACTATGCTTCATAAAAAGAAACGTGTATTGGACATTATGTTTTTTTTCTAGCTTCGTAAGTTTATAACTTGCAATGGAAAATAAGGTTTTTTTTAATGAGCTAAATCCGTTTTCTTTAGCAAAGCGACCATTCGGGATTCCAGATATAGAAACAATCTTTCCTCCTTTTTTTAATGTTACAAATGATTTCTCTAACGTCGCCCCCCCAATGGTATCAAGAACTGCGTTGTAGTCACGAATCGAATGTTCGAACTTTTCTGTCTTGTAATTAATAACTTCGTCAGCGCCAAGAGATTTCACCAAATCACTACCATCACTAGCTGTAGTTGCGACAAAAGCACCCATATATTTTGCAAGTTGGATAGCAAATGTTCCTACTCCCCCTGATCCTGCATGTATTAATATTTTATGTCCTTTTTCAATTCGCAGAATATCATGTAAAGCTTGGTAGGATGTCAATCCGACTAGAGGGATGGAGGCGGCTTCTTCAAAACTTAAATTTTTCGGTTTTAATGCAATATCTTCTTGGTTGACAGAGATATATTCAGTAAAAGTTCCCATTTTATTTGCTCTAGGTCGACCATATACCTCATCACCAACTTTAAACTTCGTGACACTAGCACCTACTTCAACAATTTTTCCAGAAAAATCATTTCCTAAAATTAACGGCATCTTGTATTTCAATAATAATTTTAATTCACCTTTTCGAATTTTTGTATCAAGAGGATTTATACTTGCCGCATATATCTCAACTAAGACCTCATCATTATTCATTTTGGGCATAGGGAAGTCTAAAAAATTTGGATTTTCACCGTAGTTTTCAATTGCTAAAGCTTTCATTACAATCCTCCACATTTTTATTTAACGCACATGTATCTTTTCATGACGAACCCTAAGAAAAAAGATTATGAATATCCCTGGATGGGATATTCATATTAAATAAATTATTTTAAGAAAGGATAATCTGTATAACCTTCTTTTCCCCCTGCATAGAGCGTGTTTTTATCAGGTTCGTTTAGGGGAGCACCTGATTGAATCCGTTCTACAAAGTCTGGATTAGCTAGTACCCAAGTGCCAACTGTGACAACATCTGCAATATTATTATCTACATCAGACGAAAGTTGATCTAGAGGACGACCAGGACGGTTAACAAGAAGTGATTGATCCCAAAGTTGACGCACATCTTTTAGGAATTGCTCGTTTCCGAAGTGCATTAAATGCAGATATGCAAGGTTAAGCTTATTTAATTCACTTATTAAATAGCGATACATCTCAAGGCTATTTTCCCCCTCATCAATGCCTTGCAGTGTTCCTTGAGGAGAAAAACGGATGCCTGTTCTTTCTGCTCCTATTTCATCAACAACTGCTTTAGCTACTTCAATAGCGAATCGAGAACGCCCCTCAATCGTACCACCGTATGCATCTTGACGATGATTGGAGTTTTCACTGAGGAATTGTTGGATCAGATAACCATTCGCTCCATGAATTTCTACTCCGTCTGCACCAGCTTCAATTGCTGAACGTGCTGCTAAACGAAACTCATTGATAACATCTTTTATCTCAAGCTCACTCAATTCTCTTGGTGTTGGAATTTCTTTCATTCCTTCTGCCGTGAAAATTTCTACACCAGGTGCAATAGCTGACGGTGCAACTGCTTGGCGATGGTGAGGTGTGATATCAGGATGTGATACACGTCCCACATGCATAAGCTGAACAAAAATATGACCGCCTTCACTATGAACTTTAGAAGTTACTTTTTTCCACCCTTTAATATGATTTTCTGTATAAATACCAGGTGTATTAGTGTACCCTTGCCCATCATCTGAAGGTTGGGTTCCTTCGCTTATAATTAAACCGACTGAAGCACGCTGACCATAGTATTCTGCTATTAAATCGCTCGGTGTACCATCTGGTAAAGCTCTACTTCTAGTCATCGGAGCCATTCCTATACGATTTTTCAAGTCAATGTTTCCGATACGAACTTTTTCAAATAATCTGCTCATACGAATACTCCTTTTTAATAAGAATTAGAATCAAGGAATGAATTTACGTGTTCTGCAAATAGTTCTGGAAATTGAAACAGATGCCCGTGACCAGAATCAGGATATATAATCAGCTGTGCTTTGGGTAATTTCTCTGTTAAGATATAACTGTTTTTAGTCGGTACCATCACATCATTAACACCATTAGTAACAAGTACGGGGTGTTTGATGTTTTGTAACCATTCATAATCATGATTGGGTTTTTGTTTAGCCCATTTTGCAATGGCTTGTAATTGTGCCTCTTTTACTTGTTCTGAACTGTTTACTTTTTTCTGATTAAAAATTCTTTTTAGTGAAGCCATTCCTGCAGATTTACTTGTTTCGGTTTGTCCGTAGAAAAAGAACATAAAATCATTTATTCCATCTTCTTCCGTTCCGCCGTGACGATTCATTCTTTCAAAAATCTCTGGATTTGGATTAATACCAGATTCAGGCGAAGTACCTGCCATAATAATTTTTCTTACTAAATCTCCCTCTTGTAAAACTAGCTCTTGTGCAACCATGCCACCAATGGAAAAACCAAGAATGTCAACTTGTTCTAATCCAAGAGTTTTTATAAATGTTGCTGTATCTTTTGCCATATCAGCAATTGTGGTAGGCGTTAGTCCATCGGTCTCACCAACCCCTTTATTGTCAAACAAGATTACTGGGCGTGTATTTGCAATAGGTTCAAGCATGTTTGGATCCCAGTTTTCCATCGTTCCTCTAAAGTGAACAAGAAATACTACTGGTATACCATCCTGTGTACCAAATTTTCTATATGCGTAACGAGTTCCATCTGCTTCAATAAATTCTGATTCTGTTGGTATTTTAAAGTTAGTCATTATTGTGTTCCTCCTTAGACATTTAAAAACGGTTTTATAAAGTTGCATGATGATGGTTTGTTTCATGTTATTTTTAGAATGAACGTTCTAGAAAGTGTAAAAAAAAGAAAGCTAGTCCAACACTGAAAGTGCTAGAGTGATGATGCCTTCTAATTCTTTTTTATTGTAATTAGTTTTTATTAGTACTCTTATACCTACCAAATTGTTGTGTAAGAAACGGGATGTGTTATCAGAATCGATTTCTTTTGATAGCTCTCCACTAGTCTGGCCCCGTTTTATAAGGTTATTAAACATATCTTCAGTACGGTTAAACATTTTTGTAACTATGCGTCCAATTTCCTTGTCCAGCAAAGATAATTCTATGGCTGCATTTACTGATAGACAACCTTTTGGGTATTGTTCAATGGAATTCAGTACGAAAATAAACACATCACGTATCGTCTGTTTAATGGATGAAGTGCTACTAATTATGCTTTCCATCTCATTGACGATGAGCTCTTCATAGTGATTAAGGGAAGCTAAAAACAATGAACGCTTGTCACCAAATGTATCATATATACTCCTGCGGTGTATTCCCATATGATCCACCAAATCTTGCATGGATGTTTTTTCATAACCCTGTTCCCAGAAAAGCTCCATTGCTTTTCTTAATACAGCTTTTTCGTCAAACTCTTTACTTCTAGCCATTTTATTTCTCCTTAAAAAAAATCCATAAACCAATACTAACAAAAACAAACGTCATAATCCATTATAGAATGAACGTTCTAATATATTCACATGAATTTCAAACCCTGATTAAATAATACCCTTTTTAGAACGATTAGTAAAGAATTATAAATACCCAATAATCCTCAACACATTTGCTGCATACCACAATGTTATCCTATAACTTTCACCTAGGGGTACCGCCAAGCATTTCTTTTCTTCAGGATTGTTTTCCTTCCACTGTACAATTAATGGATCAAACTCTTTTACAGATGCACTCATACCAAATAAACAAGAAACAGCAATTAGAAAAAAACAACTGAGCCCTTACTCAACCAAACTGCCCCTTTAGTTGCCAAAAGAAAAAGCTGCCTTAAAGACAGCTCCGTGGAATAAAGGTTAATGATCTTTATTTGCATACATTCTTGCCATTGTCGAAGGTGAAAATTTAATTCTATATTTCCCTTCAAGTTCTTTCTTTATTTTTCCCGTTAAAGTTAATCCTTGTTTATTGTGTTCTTCTTCAAGTTCAATCCCATTAGGAAGCAATTTATCTTCATCCCAATCAATCCATTCACCATACCTATTTACCCATTCAATTAATTCATTTGTTAACGTATTTGAAATTAGAATGTCCTCAATATCCAAGTTACAACCACATTGATTGCACCATATAGGGTCCGCCCCAACATCCCCTTCAACTTTCAACTCATATGTTTCTTTTTGTTCACAAAAACATTCCATATTATTTTCTGGCTCCTCTACTACACGCTTTTTATTATATTTTAGATGAATTTTGGTTAAAGTAACCTATCCTATTAGTTCAATAAGAAAAGCGATTCTTATTAAAGAATCGCTGAGTTTGTATACAAATATCATCCAAAAAAATGGAGGGAACCTCATGCCTTTCCCCTTATCCCTTTTCGATCATGTAAAATTTCTTGAATGATTTCAATATGAACAAAAGACCATGATCTTTCATGAAAGTGAAGAAACACACTTATGGAAAGAATGGTAATATATATTATACTGAAGACGACCCAAAGCAAACTCCCATCTTTAAAAAGGAAATCTTGCAATTGATTTGAAAACAGAAGAAAAAGCCAAGGCCCAGAGGATATTATAATAGGAATGATCCCCGATCCGTTTTTCTCTTTTATCATACAATAATAAACTTTTTTTAACGTATCGCTATCAATCGAACTATAAAAATTTTGAATTTCTTCCACTTCAATCAGTTTCTTCATCCCTTTGAAAGATCGGTTTTTGTATGAGGCTTTTTTTAATTGAAGATAAATTTTATGAGCATCTCCCCGTAATGAAAACATATATCTGATCTTCCCCCCTTCCAAAAAACTCCTTACTAAAAGGTTTTGTAATAATCCGCATTTTTATGTAGTCTTTGTCTTTTACAGTATGTACTTAAGGGGATACATACGAATCATTCTAAAAATCCAGCTCGTATATAAAAACCTAAAAAGACCATAATCATCGATGATTATGGCCTTTAGGTAACGAAAAGAGAAGCGTTTTACTTAGTTTCAGATTCATTTTTTCCCGTATCTTCAGCTAATTGTTCAAATGAAGGGACCTTACCATGTGGATTCTGAGATTGTTTACGATCTTTCCATTGGCGTTCTTGTTGTCGCTTGGATTGAGTCATCTAAATAAGCTCCTTTACATAAAGTTAAGTAAAAAGTTTGAAGCACGATAAGCGAACTGAGCAGGCATCAATGCATGCCTTTCCACTCACCTTGATTTTTAGATGCTTTTTCTTTTTTTGCTTTATTTTTATGTGCTTGATTGGCATTTGCACTGCCGAATTCCTTAGAGAATTCAGAATCAGTTTTGCTTGAATCAAACCCTTGTTTGTTTTTTTGATCTGCATCATTTTTCTTTGTTCGTTTTGCCATGTATACCCCTCCTTCTTATCTTTAGTATGAGATCTGAAAGAAGAAATATACTCCGAATAAAACCGGCAGTAGCATGAATCCGTCATGTAATTCGGGTAAATAATAAAGTGAATAATGAGTTCCAATTGGTTTTTAACCGTTCGTGCAGTACCATCCAAAATTATTGAACCTGAGGGTTAAATAATTTTGGGCTATATGTGATTTTTTAAATCTCTTTTCCATCAGTTCTGCCATTTGTTTGAATTTGGATTTCCTTCATTATTTATCAATGATGCACCTTTCAAAATAAGTTATATGAGTGTTTTGGTCATTATAAAGTCCGTTTGTTCTTCATCACCCATATAAAAAGAGTGGGCTCCAGTTTGAACAAACCCAATTTTCTTATAAAAACCAATGGCATTTTCATTTTTTTCCCATACGCCCAGCCAGATTTTCTTTTTATTAGTTTCCATCGCAATGTCCATTGCTTTATTTAACAGATATTTACCAAGCCCATGTTTTTGAAATTTGTTCTTTATATAAATCCGCTCGACTTCAAGTGAATCATCACCCATTTCTTCAGTCTGAGCATCATTGGTATTGACCTTTAAATATCCAGCGACTTCATTATTAAAATAAACAAAAAAGAATTGCGAAGAAATATTGGCTAATTCTTTTTCTATTTGGTTTAAGTTAAACGCCCTTTCCAAATAGGCATTCATATTTTCGGGTGAATTCTGATGCTTAAATGTCTCATTAAATGTTTCATAACTAATTTCTTGGAGAATGCGCGAATTGTCTAGGGTACACTTTTTAATATTTGCAGTCATTTAAATATGCCGCTCCTTTACATAATCAATAATTTCTCTTGTTTCCCTTTTTTACAAATTCCCAGTCTTTTTCTACATTTTTTCTTACTCTTTGAAGAAGATCGGAAATGGTTTCTACTTCTCTTTCCGAAAATCCCTCTAATGCAACGATATTGGAGTAATCATTTTCTCTTTTTATAAAAGGATAAACATTTTTTCCTTTCTCCGTTGGAAAGAGCTTTTTAATTTTTTTGTTGTGTTTATCTTCTTTCTTTTCAATAAAGCCATTGATTTCAAGCTTTTTTATAGCACGAGCTGCTGTTGTTCGATCTACTTTTATCATCTCAGCTAACTTTTCCTGAATGATTCCTGGGTTTTCACATATTCGCACAAGGTACAAATACTGCCCTTTTGTAAGGTCATGTTCTTTAAATTCAATATTGCTTGTGGAATCTAATGCCCTTGCTATCATTCCAATTTCACGAAGAATTTCCTTCATAATGAACTCCTTAGCACATATTTTTGTTGCAAATGCAATAAAAATGACCTATATTAAATTTAACGTAATTTTGTTGCGTTTGCAACAAAAAAATAAAGGGGTCGGTATAGTGAAATATGTTTTTTATGTATTAGGAATTTTAATATTAACCCTTGGTATTTCTTTCACTATACAATCAGATCTTGGGACTTCACCTTTTGATGCACTTTTGGTGGGACTATCCATAAATGCGGGGCTTACTGTGGGAAGTTGGGAAGTCATAATAGCCTTGATCTTGATATGTTTTAATTCATTTTTAAAAAGGCAAAGACCAGAAGTTTTGGGGTTGTTAACAGCATTTATAACGGGGATCGGGATTGATATGTGGCTTTTTTTATTGCACCATTTGATAACACCTGAACTATGGTACAGCAAAATTATTTGTTTTGGAATCGGCTTAGTTGTTATAGGATTAGGAACGGCAACATATTTACACACAAATTTTGCACCGATTCCAGTTGACCGATTAACATTAATCATACAAGAATTAACGAAAACAAATATATTTTTTTCGAGAACAGTCATTTACCTCGCATTCTTGATAATGGCAATGATTTCAAATGGACCAATTGGCGTTGGAACTTTATTAACTGTTTGTTTAGGCGGGCTGATACTCAATTACTTTATGCCATTTACTGAAAAAGTATTAGACCGCATATTAACACACCCTAGTACATCACCGAATAATGATAAAGATAAAAAACATTCCATATAGAATGATTTTTATCTTTATTGCTCAACTAACCTGCCCCTAAAAAGACTGCCAGCGATGGCAGCCAGATTTTAAAAGTAACGCACCCATTAGGTAAAGAACAAGTACTATAAAACTCTCTTGTAAAGCAAGGTTACCGATTAAAAAATCCAGTTGAAAAAAGCGTAAACTCCGATTAATGCAAAGAGAATTGTTAATATGATTATTGAGATGCAACCCAAACTAACCAAATTATCTTTCAATAGATCGTCAGGTTGTTCCAGCAGACTCTCTTTCACCTTATTTTGTATAGGCGAAATTACCTGATCCAATTCCAGTCTTATTAAAATTTCACTATCACCTTTAAATTTCAGAGCTCGTGCTATTCTGAAAGGATCGTTTCCCATGGATTTTTCGAACAAAATACACGCTTTTACCATCTCTGATGTCTTATTCTTTTCTAAATACCAATAACGACCTGCCATTGAAGGGTATTTCAATGCAAAATAGATGTCCCCCAGCTTTCTGCGCAGTTCTAACTCATTAGGATAGGTCGAAATTAACCCATGTAGCCTATCCCTTGCTTTCCCTAAATCATTTTTTTCAATGTCTTCTTCTATCTTCTTAATCGTTTTAACAGGTATCTTTTCTATACAAACACCTCATTATCTTTTCTTTATAGTCTTTATTTCTAGATCGTTCAAAATAGTTCCTTCTCCAACAACCTGTCCCTTTAGTTCCATAACACTTATTGTTGAGGTGATATATACTGTGACATAAAAAAGACGGTTTTACCGTCTAATAGATTGCACTAGTTTTCTTAGTAAAAACAAAATTAATATTGCGAAAAGAGAAGATAGAATTAATCCTGGAATATTTAAAGTAGTTAACAAGTAACAGCCCAATCAATATCATTAGCCCAATTTTAGGTATTTTCAATAATCAAGATTCGAATAAGTTAAGCTTAAAAAACGAACCTGCCCCTTAGTTACATAATCCAATCTGCAATTTTTACTCCCATGGATTATCATACTTATTTCTAATTTTATCGACTTTAGTATATTCGCAAATGGTATCCTTGCCTGATGAATGAACTTTCATCGTATTTTTTTCAACTATAATAGTAAAGTTGTCAGAACCTCTACCATAATCAAATTCGTAATCATTGCTCTCAATATGCTTATATGTTCCAGAAGATTGTCCCCCGCCTTGGACTCTTGAATTTTGAATTTCAAAATTATTTTCCCCTTTAAAGGTAAAGGATTTTCGACAAACACTCTTTTCTCCACTCATATTTTTCCATTCCCCTTTCCAAGATGGTGCTTTTTCTTCACCACACGCAGCTAATACTAACGCAGACATTGCTGAGATCATTAACACTTTTTTCATTTTTACACCAACTCCAAAGGACACCTTTATTTCCTGCTACATTTAATACGAACTAAAAAGGTAAAAGTTCCCTTACTAACCTGCCCCTTTCTGCCATAAGAAAAAGCTGCCTTTTCCCAGTTAATTTAATTCAATAAAAAGAAATAACGTACTGTTGACGAAATTGTTGTATGGTCAATGTTTTTGATTCTCTTTATTGGATAGGTATTCTGCTACATTTTTTGGAACTTTAAAATTCAAATGTAGTTTCTTGGTTCTAAGTTCAATATAAGGGCTATCTTTATATGTAATAATTGTAGCGATTTGTTTAAGTTCCTTTTTATCTCTATTTGGCTCTCCAAGTTTGACTGTATCTTCTTGGTACATCTTATAAATATACCCTTTAGTTGAATTTGGAGGAGTATCTACAATACGCCATTTATCAACTTCAAGTGTATTAACAAATTCACTTACTTCAACCTGATTGTCTATAACGCTTAAAACCAATTCTGGATTTTCTTCTGACGATACTTCTATCTTTTGCGATTCATCAAGTCCAGGATCTTCTTTCAGATCTTTTTTTTCATTGCTACAACCGAAAAAAAGTACAGAAACAAATATAAATATCATACAAACTTTTTTCATAATTGCCTTTCCCCCTCAAAGAATCAAAACCATACACTCACTAAATAAAGAAAATTTTAACCTGTCTCAAAATATCTGAAATTCATTTTCGGGATTGATGATTATTTTATTGTTATTTATTAATGTAATCTCAAGAGGGAATATGGCAGATGTTTTATCGGAGAATATCCACCTTCTCCCAGGTTGGGCTAATATAATAAATACTCCCTTCCTTCTTTCACCCATGAAATTAAGGGATCTTTTACTTATTGTATGATTGTCACGCTCATACACACCAATTTCCTTTAATTTTTCGCTCACACTTATAGTGTCTTCTACAATTAAACCTATTTCACTAATGTTTAAAATGCTTTTAACCGAAAAAGGCTCCATACTAGCTTCAGCAATTTCATATCTAGAAATAAATTCTACTATATTACCAGAAGGATCATAGAAATAAAGAGCATGGGCAGGTAAATGAGTAAAATTAGCTTCATCTACGCCATCTTCAACAAGTAAACTCACTCTTTCTTTTGCCCATGATTTTGCCTCATTAAATTTGTTAGCCGGTATGTTAAAAGCAAAGTGATAATAGGGGTCACCTTTTACTTCTTTTGTTGTAAACTCCATTTCACCTGTACCAACAGCCATTCGAAAGCTATTCTTATCTTCATTAATGAGAGAAAAACCTAACGTTCCAATATAGAAATTTTTCATTTGCATTAAACTTTTAGTCTGTAAAACAATCGATTTAATTTCCATGGATAATAACACCTTCCTTGTATTATTGAGTAATTCATTTATAAAACGTACTGACATTCTGATTAAATCATAATTATCATTTCGTGTAAATTTATTCTATTTTTACCTTTATATACCAACTTACTGATTGTTATTTTAATCTCACATATTGATTGTTTTCAGTCACTCCCCCTTTAGCTGCATAAGAAAAAGGAGCTGCTGACAGCTCCTTTTAAGAAGTAAAGCATCTGTTAGTTCATAAAGAAAAGCATTTCTTATTAAAGAATTGCTGAGACTGCAGACAAATTTGAAGAAATCGAGTTTGCCTCCCGTTTTTTTATGGCTTGTACAATTTGCAGCGGATTTCCGCTACAGGCACTCGCTTTCCGCGGGCGGTCAGGGAGCCTCCTC
>NZ_JVPL01000029.1:0-24999 GCF_001054655.1 Bacillus sp. 220_BSPC | reverse complement strand
TAAAAATAGACAAACTCGATTTTCATCGAGTTTGTCTACAGTCTGAGACCATTCCGCTAAAGGAATGGTCTTCTTTTTTATTCTGAAACGAACTTGTGCATGCACGTTATGAAATCCTTTTTTCATGCAGCGTTTTTTTTCCAGGAAGGAAATGCGGCAGATGCTTTATTCCCTCAGGCAAGGCGATGCCGACGATGATCAAGCACATCCCGAACCATTGCAGTGACGTAACCTGTTCATTCAAGAAGATGACGGAAACGACCATCGCTGAAGGCAGTTCCGCAGCACAAAGAATCGTTCCAAGCCCGACCCCCACTTTCGGTAAACTGACAGCAAAGAAAAAGAAAGGAACTAAAACACCCAATGTGCCGAGCAGCAGACCGTAGTACCATAGGTTCGTCTGGACAAGATTCGTCACAAGTGTGACGGGGTTAGTCGTGAATACAGCAGTCAGCATACCACCCGTTGCAATGAAAAACAGCCGTTTCATGGAAGATTCCCCAACAGCGAATTGAGAGTTGCAGTACATATACAGCGCAAAAAGCAATGCAGACAATAGTCCGAACAATACACCTTTTAGGCTTAGGCCAGATAGAGGCTGACCAAAGATCGCCCCTGCCAATAATGTACCGATGAAAAGAACGAAAATGGCAATGAGTTTATTTTTATCCGGGCGTCTTTTATTTAAGAAGCTTTCAATAAGGACGCCTATCCAGGTAAATTGAAATAAAAAGACAACGGCAATCGAAGCGGGAAGCTCGGATACGGAAACGGCATATGCCTTTCCGACGAAAGTGGACATCATGCCCGTGATTAAAAGTAATCCGGCACTCTTCCATGAAACTTTATATTTAAACGAAAAGAGAAATATAACGGAGACAATCAGCCAACCGACAAGATATTGACTGCCGACCAGTTCTCCAGAAGAATGGCCATCCATGAATCCAAACTTCATCATGGTGGATAAAGTGCCATATGAAATCGAACCGATTAAGACCATTATGGAATACTTCAAAAGTTGCATATTTTCACCCCTATAAAAATAAAAATCGCCACCTGCCAAAAAGGCAAGTGACGAACGAAAAAAGGAAATCCTTTTAAAATTCCGTCTCTCAACAAAAGCTGAGTTTAACAAATTGTATGCGTTGCATTACCTTAGCTTAAAGTCTTTGTGAATATTTGTCAACCAGAAAATAAAGTTAAAGCCTGAACATCGATCACTAAGTTGAAGGTGGTGGCAGAGGTAAGGGAAGATCCATTCAATGGCATATAAAACAAAACCCCCAAATGGCAAATTAGCCTAATGGGGGGGGATTTCAATCGCCATTCTGTCGGAAGTCCTCCAATGTACCACGGTATTCCTTGTCTTTCATTTTGCGAATATCAGGCTTTTTTTCTGCAGTTGGCTCATCATTTGGTTTTTGTTCATGAAGCTTGGAAAGAGCCAAACGATAATCCTGATCTTTCATTTTCAATTCATCATTGTCTGTCGGGGAGATGATTTCGGTAATGGAATCATCTGCAGTCGGGAAAGCGGACTCTTCCAACGAATTCTCTTCCTCGACTGCAGGCAGCTTACCTTCAGGTGATAGGGCTTTGATATTGAATGTGATCAAGCCCGTAACCGCTAATATGGCAACGATGATAATTAGAATTATGCCCATTGAATCAAGCCTCCTAGAGCCCGTTTATAAATGAACGGGTGACATGGGCTACCCGTTTTCCTAATGCTTCTCCAAGCTTCAAGTCATTTTTGGCGATATTGTCATCCACACCGGGCGGACAGCTTATCCCTACTCCATAGTAGGAACCATATAAGGCATTTTCCGGGACAGTGCCGGGCAAGCCGACAATGATCATGCCCTGATGAAGCATAGGGGTGATTAAGTTCAGCATGGTAGCCTCGAGTCCGCCATGTACGGTGGCCGTGGTACAGAACACCGCCCCCACTTTATTGATCAGCGCACCTTCCGCCCATAGATACCCAAGTTTATCGATCCATGTTTTCAAACTCGAACTGATGGTTCCGAAATGACCGGGACAGCCCCAAATGATCGCATCCATTTCCTGAAGCTTATAAACATCCGCCTCGTTTACATGGTCAATGAGAACCTCAGCCCCAGGAACCGCAGCGGCTCCTTGAGCTATTGATTCGGCAAGTGCTTTCGTATGGTTACCTTCACTGTCGTAAACAACATAGATCTTCATTTTAAATCCTCCATTCAATTAAACCGATTTTTTTACTGGCGAAGGAAGCAAAGGTACATCCAAAGGTTCTTGTTTAGCTTGTTTCATTGCTTTATCCTTCCGAACGTCGCGCAAAAATAGTGAGAGAACGATGCCGGCAATTGCGAAGCCTGTTGCCCAAAAGAATGCATCATTGATTCCCATCACATTTGCTTGACCCTGGATTTGAGAAGAAATCAGCGACATGGCAGTTTCCTGTGCCTGTTCACTAGTTTGATTCATCGAAGTCATGATGGATTGAACGATAGTTTGGAAATTCTGAACAAAACCGGGATCACTCGTACTCATTTCCGTTCCTAAAGCAGTTCCATGGAAAGAAGCACGGGTTGTATAAATGGTCGTCACGAAGCTCGTACCAATGGCACCGGTCACTTGTTTCAGCGTATTGCTCATTGCCGTACCATGTGTATTCAAATGCTTAGGCAGTTGATTCATCCCAGCAGTCATGATCGGCATCATCAGTAAAGACATTCCAAGTGCGCGGATGGCATAGATGATGACCAAAGTCGAATAGGTTGTTTCCGTAGTCAATTTAGCGAATTCGAAGGTTGTGACGGCAGTGATCGCCAACCCAATCAGTGCTAATGGACGAGGTCCGATTTTGTCAAATAATGCTCCTGAAATGGGTGACATCACCATCATCACAAGGGCTCCGGGTAGCATCAACAGGCCGGATTGAACTGGTGTGAAGCCTCTTAAAGTCTGCAAATATATAGGCAATAAGAATATCCCGGTAAACATGGCCACTGTGACGATTGCAGAAATGATATTGGATAATACGAACATGTCATACTTAAATACACGGAAGTCGAGCATGGGTGTTTCCGATTTTAGCTGTTGAACCACAAAAAGCGTCAAAAGGATCAGCCCAATGATGATCGTTCCCAGAACGATTGGATCCGTCCAGCTTTTGGAACCTGCTTCACTGACACCGTATAGTAATGATGCAACACCTAGCAAGGATAGAGAGGCACCAAGCAAATCCAATTTGATTTTCTTTGGTTCCGCTACATTACGCATACTTAAAAAGGCGAGTGTCATGACGATCATGCCTAATGGCACCATTGCGTAGAACATGACCCGCCAGCTATATTCCTGAATGACCCAACCTGATAAAGTCGGGCCGATTGCAGGGGCAAACATAATGGCAAGTCCAAAGATCCCCATACCTTTCCCGCGCATTTCCGGAGGGAAGATGAAAAGAATGATCGTCATGACCAAGGGCTGCAGGATTCCGCCGCCAGCGGCCTGAATCAGCCGGCCTGTAAGGATGACGGGGAAATTTGGTGCGATGCCGCAGATGAATGTCCCGACGGTGAATAGAAACATGGCAGCCAGGAATAAAATGCGCGTGCCAAACCGTTCTATTAAAAAAGCGGAAAGTGGAATCAAGGCTCCATTCACGAGCATGAATCCAGTTGATAACCATTGAATCGTAGTCGCGGCTACATTGAATTCTGCCATCATCCTAGGCATGGCGACACTAAGCAGGGTTTGATTCAAAATGACCATGAACAAACCTAGCATTAGGATAATTAACATGGGGGCAAACTGTTTCATTCCCTTGTTTTCATTTACTGTGATGGTTTGAGAAGCCATTTAAAGAAAAGCCTCCTTTCTGTATAACTGTGTAGCCGGTTTATTTAGTCGAAATTTTCACTTCTGCGTTCATTCCAGGCAGAACTTTATCGGATGGTGCTTTGATGGAAATTTTCACTGGTACTTTTTGAGTGACTTTCGTATAGTTTCCGCTGCTGTTTTGATTGCCCATCACTGAAAAGACAGACGTTGTAGCATAACCGATCTGTTCCAATGTACCTTCGAAGACCGTATCGGGATCTCCATCGATGATAATATCGACGCTGTCACCTTTTTCGATATCCTTCAATTTATTTTCTTCAATATTAGCCGTTATGGACAGATCTTCCATATTGATGGTTTGAGCTAGCGTTTGACCTGCTTGAACAAGCTGCTCATCATGCACTTGTGTTTTAACGATCGTACCTTGTGCTGCGGTTTTTACCGCTTCTTTACCGTCTAAGGTAGTTACATTGGCAACTTTGTCATCCTTACTTACACTGTCTCCTTCGTGTAAGTCCCAATCTGCTAGTTTACCGGCAGCGGGGGCAACGATGGTATATAGCTCACCTGACACTTTCGCTTCATCCGTTTTAATGAAATTCGTGCTTTCATAATAGTAATAAGCCCCACCGGCCAATGCCGCTATTATAATAATCAAACCAATGACATTGATTAAAACTAAACGTCCTCTATTCACTTGTTTCGCCTCCAAAAATATATTGATGATGTGTTCCTTTTTTTTGATTTACGTTCATTAGCTAGAAATGACATCGCCTCCTATTCTAAATGTTATTTATTAATTTTAATAAATATTAATTTTTATAAGTATTAATATTATTAAGTAAAGAGTTTACCAGTTTAATTATTTTTTGTCATGTAATTTATTCGGAATAATGGTGGGAAATAAATACAGTGAAATAGTAAAAATTTGAATTTTTTTTAGTTTTAAGGATATATGGAAAGTAAAGTTGACATTGGAATGCCATTTAATTAAATTTAAGAGGTAGGATTGTCCTATATAAGGAGTGAGAAGGCTGGAATTTAAATGGGAAGTAACTAATAGTATAGAGATGCAGATTTTTCGGATTAGGAAGAAGCTTAGGGCCATCGTAGCAAAAAATCTTCAGCCTTATGGATTAACATCGCCTCAGTTTTTCATTTTATTGATATTGAAAAAAGAGGGGTCGATTAAATCGACCCAGCTGGCTGACTTCTTAACCGTAAAGCCAAGTGCGATTACCGTCTTTGTAGATAAGTTGGTCGAAATGGATTATGTGAAACGGCAGCCCTCTGATAAGGATCGCAGGGTCATCAACCTTGAATTGAAAGAGGCTGGGGAAGCGATTTTGGGGAGAGTCCTTGCGGATCATAACAAATTGATGGGCAAGAACTTCAATTCATTCTCGGAAGACGAGCTTCAGGATCTTTTGAAGAAATTGGATACGATTGAAAAGGCTGCTGATAAGAACCTTTTGGATGATTGAATGAGGGCATGCTCTAAATAGAGACGAAAAAAAGACGGTTCCCGGGAACCGTCTTTTTTTAATCTTCTTCATACTGGACAGATATTTCGTTATCTTCCTTATGGAAGGACTGGAAGCTGACGATCAGCTTTTCAAGGTGTTCCAATTGTTCGTCATATTCTATGACTGCAGAAATCAATGGAACAAGGCGGGCAGAGAGGTGGCCTAGGTTATCATGCATTTCGTCCACTTGATTCTGCTGTTCGAAAAAATGGGCGAGCAGCTCTTTACGACTTAAACAATCCTGGTCCCAATCTTCAATCTCCTCGATTGACTTGATTTTTTCGATATGCAGTAATATCAACTGCTCATGCTTGCGAATCAAGGAATCAAGCTGCTGTAGGATGCTCCGTTGGAAATCTTCAGGCATTTGATATACTTCATTCTCGAATTTATGGATTCTCTTCAAGGTTTCAAACGCTTTTTTCGTCGTTATGATCATTTGCCGATAAACGACAAGCTTTCGTGCTTTAGCAACACTGTTCTTCTTGAAATATTCCCGTTCCTCTTTGTACATGGAATAGATATGTTCCAAATCGAGCAACTCCGCCTTCAATCGGCTGATGTCCTTTTTCAATAAAGTGTGTTCTGTAGCATGTCTTGTGCTGATTCTGATCCATTTCAAGATGTCTTCCGTTACATCTGTAATGCGTGTATAAAGCTTTGCTTCGTACTTTGGAGGAATGAAAACAAGATTCACGATAAACGAAGAAACGATTCCAAGCAAAACGGATGAGAGACGAATAAAGGCAAAATTAAGGAATTCCCCGTCCTGGCTTTCCATGATGGCAATGACCGTCACGATGGAAAGGACAATCGTTTTATCCATTTTCAGTTTTAAATTGATGGTTATGACAACCATTACGGCAAGACCGATCATAAAAATATCATTTCCGAACAACAAAACGAAGGAGACAGCAACCAATGCGCCAATGATATTTCCTTGAATTTGCTCCAATACCGTTTGATATGAACGGTAAATGGTCGGCTGTATTGCAAAAATTGCAGCAATCCCAGAAAGGACAGGAGCAGGAAGGTTAAGCAGTTCCGATAGGTAAAGCGCTAAAACAATTGCTATTCCTGTTTTGAGAATGCGGGCACCAAACTTCATATATGGGTTAATCCTTTCTTTGTGTTGTAATGGATCTGGCGAGAAAAGGCTCTATTAATATATAGGCCTTTGCTTAAAGTTGTATTCTAACTTATTTGCTAGTACTTTACACTAAAATAAGATGATGTAAACAAAAAGTAATATACAGGATTTTCCTAAGAGTTACAATAGTTAAAATCAAGTTTAATATATAAAGAAACGATAGGCAATTTCTTGATTGCTTTCAACATTGTTTTTCAAGCGTTTGAAGACGAGCCCAGAGGTATATGACGGGAAAAGGCTGATGCTCGAATTGAAGAGCATCAGCCTTTTTTAATATATATTTTCGGCATCACTCCGTGGATACAGCAGGATCCGCCTGTTCTTTAACTGGAACGACCTGAAGGAAGTGCTCTCCAGGATTCTGAAGCAGTGTCTCTAAAGAGGCCGCTTCTTCGGTTTGGCCATGATCTTTCAAAAGGGCCGTATATTTGCCAAGGAGTTCGGCCACATCCTGCAGGCCTTTTGCAGATAGGGACTCAATGGAAATCTTTGCCCCTTTCGCAACCCGTTTCTTAATGACCTCTTTGGTTAATCCAGATTCAGGCTGTTGCCGTAAATAAACGACACCGCCTGTCATCCCTGCGCAAATCCATGGACCGGGATCACCAAGAACTAAACCTCTTCCATTTGTCATGTATTCAAAAGCGAATCCCTTAATATTGGATGTTACCGCAATATTACCGTTTTCCTTTTTAGGAAGCGGTTGTTTCAATAATCCGCCAATGATCATATCCGCACCGGAAAGCCGGATTCCCGCCCTGGCATCGGCATCTCCCTGGGCAATGAGGAGACCATGCTGTGCACCGTAACCAAAGCCCTTACCGACAGAGCCATTGTAAAACTTCCCATCTTTTCCTGGAGATTTAAAGATGGCAATGTTACCGCCAATCGATGTTTTGCCGATACCATCCTGGGCACCGCCATTCACGCTGATTGAAATTCCCTCCGTATTGTATGCCCCAAGTCCATTACCCGGAATGGAACCATCCTGGTAGGATAGGTGAACGGGAGGAAGTTTTTTGTATGATCCATCCAATCTGCCCCTAACGCGGTGACAGGAGACCCTGCTGCCGAGTACACGCTGCTCGGAAGTGATCGAGCTATAGCTGCGGGATTGCTGCAGGTCATCTACATGCGAATCAAGATATTCGGCGCCAACGGCTACCTGCATGGAGCCTTCATTCAAATATGCCGCCGCTTCCTTATGCGAGAACGGTGTTATATCCAGATTTTTTAATAAATAGGTTAAATCCAATGATTGTTGACCTTTAACTTGCTGCAGCAAATCAGAACGCCCGACGATATCCTGAAGATTCTTCACCCCAAGTGACCCGGTCAAAGATTTGAGTTCTTTTGCAAATGCACTGAACATATTCGTTAACCCCTGAACGGCTAAATCAAATTTACGTGGAACAAAACGGCGCAGCCCGTGTTCTTTCGCCTGAGCTTCCGATTCAATTTGGGTGGCGATGCCCACATGGCAAGTATCAAGGTGACATCCGCGGCACGTTGTGCAGCCGACTGCAATCATCGAAAGGGTCCCAAAGCCTACACGATTTGCCCCAAGCAGCATCACCTTCAAAACATCCAGCGAGCTTTTTAACCCACCGTCAGCCCAAATTTCAACGTTCTGCCGGATACCTGATTCAAGCAGTGCATTATGGGCCGCTTTCACACCGATCTCAACCGGTAGGCCGACATGTGAGAGTGCATGGATCCTGGCAGCACCCGTTCCGCCATCAAAACCGGAAAGCGTTATGATATCGGCCCCGGCTTTTGCGACACCGACAGCAATCGTACCGATGTTTGGAACGACTGGTACTTTGACGGCAACTTTTGCCTTGTCATTTGCCGTTTTTAGCTCATGGATCATTTGGGCCAAATCTTCAATTGAGTATATATCATGGTTATTGGAAGGGGAGATCAAATCGGAACCGATTGTTGCATTTCGGGCTTCTGCGATTTTCGCTGTGACCTTGGAACCGGGAAGGTGACCGCCTTCACCGGGTTTTGCCCCTTGACCAATTTTAATTTCCAATAGATTTGAAGAGTTCAGGAGTTCTGCATTGACACCGAAACGTCCGGAAGCGATTTGCTGTCCGCGGGATTTCGGGTACTTGCCCAGCATATCCTTTATTTCCCCGCCTTCGCCATTCATGCTAATCATGCCTAGCCTCTCGGCAGCTTCTGCATAGGCCCGGAAAGCAATCTCATTTTGTGATCCAAAGGACATGGAGGCTATGACGAACGGCAATTCCTGTTCACCGACCGAAAGGCTGACTTCTTCAGAAGGGACGGAAGCATCTGAAGTTTTTAATGATGTCAAGTGGCGGATCGTCGTCGGATTGGATTCTTCCTGTTCAGTGATCTTTTCGCGATAAGCATCGTAGTCCCCGGTTGAAGCAACTTCCCCGATGGATTTCCAGATTCTAGGGAACAGATGGAAGGTCTTGCCCATCCGTTCTTTTTCATTGCCGTAATCCTCTGCACGCTGGATGGCATCTGCCTTGATTTTATCAAAATTATAGTCCAGATCATTGGATCCGAAGAAATTAGCCACATTTAGATATTTCGCAATTTCCTCATGTAAACCAATGCTTGAGAAAAGTCTTCCATAGCCGCGCAGCTCATGAATGCCAATGGTGGAGATGACTTTCTCAAGCCCTTTCGTCAAGGAGTTATATAGATTGGTAACCCCCTTATGGTCATCTGAAGATAAGGAAAGGAACATATAATAGGGGCTGATTAAGTTGGCCCCAAGACCATAAGAAACGATGATATCATGCAGTGACCTTAGCGATGCTGAACGTAAAAGGATGGAACAATCACGACGCTTGCCTGTACGGACCAACGCTTGGTCGACGGCTGAAGTGACCAGGTGTGGATCAAGCCAAAGGTTGCCGTTTTGATGGGCAAGGGCATCATCCAGAACGAGCAGCGTTTTTCCTTCATCCACAGCATTGACACTTTCATCCGTAATCCTGGTCAGGGCATCCGTGATGTTTTCATCCTCTTTGAATGTACTTGAAATGATGTGCACGAGTTTTTGATCTTGGTTATATTTAATGAACTGGTCGTAGCTTGGCTGGAATACGATGGATGAGCACTCATAACCCGTTGATCCTTCGATCAATAAGGGAGTCAGCAGCTCCGTCACCTTTCCTGCCTTATTCGCTTCGAATAGGGAAGGGCGCTTTCCTATGATCGTCCTTGTTGAGAAGTGCTCGGTTTCCCGGTCCCGGTCGATCGCCGGGTTGGTTACAACGGCCACGCTTTCCTTGATGAAATCAGCAATGTTGGTCCGTTGGGGATTAAGTGCTGCCAGCGGCGCATCATGACCAAGTGAACGAATGGGCTCAGCGCCTTTTTCGGCCATCTGCTCCACTAATTGGACATGCTCCCTTTCCCACCCAAAGGCTTTATACTGACCATTATGAATGGCTTGCGTGTTTGTCATGGAGACAACCTTTTCAAAAGCCTGGGGCTGTAAGCGGACTCGGTCATTGGAAAGGACGAAACGATCATTGAATAGTTCAAACACTTTATCCTGGTAATCCTTGTATGTGTACAATTCAATTCGGTCGCCGTTCCATTTCAACCCGATTTTCTCCCCTGGACCCATCGGCTTCGGATCTCCGGTATATTCACTGGAAGGGATGATTCCTGGTTCGGAAGTGAACATATAGGATGATTCCGTTTCAATATTCCATAACGGGCGCAAGCCTAGAGAGTCGACAGAGAATACGGCTTCATCGCCGAAACGGGAGATGATGCCTGCCGGACCTTGTGCAAAATGACCCCATGCTTCCCTTAAATACGTATATAAGTCTTGTAAGTGCTCGGGATATTCCTTGATTTCGTTGATGATTGGCGGAAACATAAGATCGACAGCTTCAAATAAAGAGTAGCCATGACGGCAGATGAAAGTTTCGATCGTCTTGTTTAAATCCTGAGAGTCGCTTCCATCTTTAGCGATGGGAACTCCGATCATTTTCGCTTCATCACGCAATTTGGCGATGGTATTGATTTCGCCATTATGACCAAGCACGCTGAAAGGCTGGACCCGGAAGAAGCTTGATAGAGTATTGGTTGAAAACCGATTATGTCCCAGTGTCATGGTGGAGGCAGCCAAAGGATCGGCAAGATCAAGATAATAGGCAGGGAGCGTATCCCCCGCACCCATCACTTTGTATACCGCATGATGCTGGCTTAAAGAGGCAACATGGATGAAATCGCTTTTTTCGATGTCGGAAGTCAGCTCAAAAAGAACATTTGAAAGCTCCTGGTTGTTATTGATGGTTGAGGAACAGGCAAATTGCCAGAACACTGGGTCTTCTTGAATGGCAATCGGTCCCAATGCCTCGGAACGGTAGGCTTTATCCGTTTCGAATATCAATGAGAGACCATGTTGGAGCAGTTTCTCCTTAACTTCGATCTTTAAGTCGTTCGCTTCTGTTTTTTTGCTTAGAAATAAGTGGCCGACTATGAAGGTATCTTGATCGACGATGCCTGAATCGACATTTGCCGCTTCAAGTTTCTTTTTCCAAAGAGCCCGGGGAATATCGATATGGATGCCGGCGCCATCGCCCTCACCATTGATGAAGCCGCAGCGATGGTTCATTTTAACCAGGGCGTCGATACAGGCAAAGATGTTTTCGTTAGTAGGGATCTTCTTTTTTTCGATGCAGGAAACGATTCCGCAGGCATCATGTTCTTCCTTGTGAAATTCATTGAATGTAGCAGGTGTCCATTGTTGGGCCATATTTGTGGCTTGAATAAGGTTATCCTTATTCTCTGCCTTTCACCTCCTGTAGCATGTGTTTAATGGGGGAAATATTAGTAAACCCGAACAATAGTCCAAGTTTTGATAGATTGAAAGAAAGTGTATAAATGTATCCATATCATATCATTTAAATATTCAGAAATCAATTTTTTATACAATGGGATGGATGCTGTGATTGATGGGATTTTTGTGAGGATTGGCTTCAAATACTAATATTAAAGATTTATTACAGGGAAATAAGAAACCCTCAAGATAGATGTACATCCTGAGGGTGTATAAAAAATGCATAATTATGCTGATTCGATTTATTATATTAGGTTTTTGAATGCATGTTCAACCGCTTTTAGAGTATAAGCGATATCATCATCCGTGTGAGCGATTGTCAAGAACCAGGCTTCGTATTTGGACGGTGCCAAATTGATTCCCTGATTGAGCATGAGTTTGAAGAACTTGGCGAACATTTCGCCATCCGTATTTTCCGCCTGCTCATAGTTTTCAATTTTTTCTGTCGTGAAATAAATCGTCAATGCCCCTTTAAGGCGGTTGATGGTGATCGGAACATTATATTGGCCAGCCGCTTTCAGGATACCTTCTTCAAGGATTTTCCCCAGGCGGTCAAGCTCTTCGTAAAGCCCCTCTTCTCTAAGTACTTCTAAGCAAGCTATCCCGGAAAGCATGGAAGCCGGATTTCCTGCCATCGTACCAGCTTGGTAGGCTGGTCCCAGAGGTGCGACAGAATCCATGATCTCTTTTTTACCGCCATAGGCACCAATGGGAAGCCCGCCCCCGATGATTTTTCCGAGCGCGGTCAAATCGGGTTGAATTCCCAAGTAGTCCTGTGCCCCTCCATACATGAATCGGAACGCTGTGATGACCTCGTCGAAAATGACGAGTGATCCGGCTTCGTGAGATAATGAAATGACTTCTTCCAGGAAGCCGGGACTTGGTTCCACGATTCCAAAGTTGCCGACGATCGGTTCTACCAACACGCCTGCAATTTCATTGCCCCATTTATCAAGTGCTTCTTTAAATGAACCGATATCATTGAAAGGTACCGTGATGACTTCTTGTGCAATGCTTTTTGGAACGCCTGCAGAGTCCGGTGTACCTAGAGTGGACGGGCCGGAACCTGCAGCGACGAGAACAAGGTCGGAGTGTCCATGGTAACAGCCTGCAAATTTGATGATCTTATCGCGCCCTGTGTAAGCACGGGCAACACGGATGGTGGACATGACTGATTCGGTGCCTGAATTGGTGAAGCGGACTTTATCCATGGAAGGTATGGCTTCTTTCAGCATTTTGGCAAATTTGACTTCATGTTTTGTCGGAGTGCCGTATAAAACGCCGGATTCCGCTGCTTTAACGATAGCCTCCGTAATATGTGGATGCGCATGCCCTGTGATGATCGGGCCATATGCAGCTAAATAATCGATATATTTATTGCCATCAACATCCCAGAAATAAGCCCCTTTGGCATGATCCATCGCAACTGGCGAACCGCCGCCTACAGCTTTGTAAGAACGGGATGGGCTGTTAACCCCGCCAACGATATGTTCCAATGCCTCTTTATGTAAAAGCTCCGAATTTCTAAAATCCAATCTTAAAACCTCCTATAAATATAAACATATTTCCCCTTAATCATAGCACTTTTCTCTCCGGAAATCTGGGGTGGAAGGCTAGGAAATGTGATTCGTACCCTGGTGGAAACGCAACACCCCCAGAAGAATCAGGATTCCGGGCCAACATCTTTTTTGGGGGATCCCAAAACTCCTGTTATGAAAGTAAGGATGGCCAAGATGGTGTCAGGATTTTCGATGTCGAAGGATTGGCGATTCATTTCGCCCTGGGCTTGGTAATAGATTAGCTGCCCGGTTCCTTTCTCTTCATTAATGCGAAGGTGGAAACTGATGGGTGTGCTTTCGATCGACCCGCTGGAATCCCTTTGGATGACCTGGCATAATAATTCACCGTACTCATCTTCATAAAGGAAGTCGTATCGAAGGTCGAAAACGACCTTTTCAATTTGGGATAGTAATAATTTTTTGATATTCATAGCATACTCGTCTCCTTTATATATGTATCTGGTACAACGGCCATTTCCTCCCTGAAAATGGTAGATGGCATCCAAGCATTTTAATTGTCTAAAAAGGTTGGTTTGGATAAACTAATTCATTAGGACAAGAGATTACGGAGGATGTAACAGGATGAGTGATGCAATTCAAGTGAAACAGCTTCGGAAGGAATTTAAGTCGGCATCAAGCCGTTCAGGGCTAAAGGGTGCCTTCCGGGATTTACTTACCAGAAATTATAAGGTCGTCCCTGCCGTCAATGATATCAATTTTACTGTAAAAAAGGGTGAGATGGTAGCTTATATCGGGGAAAATGGTGCAGGGAAATCGACCACGATCAAAATGCTGACAGGTATTTTGGAACCGACAGCAGGCGAAATCACGGTCAATGGCATGAATCCACATAAAGAGAGGGAAAAGTTCACTCAGACTATCGGAGTCGTATTCGGTCAGCGCTCACAGCTTTGGTGGGATATTGCAGTTCAAGAATCGTTTAGGCTGCTAAAAAAGGTCTATAAGGTAACGGATGAACAATATAACGATCATATGGAACATGTCATCAAGACGCTTGATATCGGTCCTTTGCTGGACAAACCAGTGCGTAAACTATCGCTTGGTCAGCGAATGCGCTGCGAACTTGCGGCAGCCTTGATCCATAATCCGCCTTTGCTGTTCCTGGATGAGCCGACAATTGGACTTGATGTGCTCGTGAAAATGAAGATTCGTGAATTCCTGAAAGAAATCAATGAGAAATATAATACGACAATCCTTTTGACCACCCATGATTTGGGGGACATTGAAGCATTATGTGAGCGTGTAATCATGCTTGATGAAGGGCAAATCATCTATGATGGGGAATTGCAGAGTTTGAAAGATAACTGGGCTGAGGAAAAACAGATCCATTTTCAATTCATCAAGCCGATCGCATTGAAGGAATTACAATCATTAGCGCTCCCATTTACCGCTAACTGGGTTTATGATGAGAAAAGTCAAACTTACATTGCCTTGTTGAAAGAAGAAGGTGATCATATTTCACAGCTTGTTTCAGCTGTCGTATCTCATTTTAAAATAAAAGACATCAAAATACATGAAACGTCCATTGAAGAGATCGTTCGCAATATTTACGAAGAAGGCACTGTCTGACTCTCTTATCATTAAGAAACAACGTGTCTATCAAGAAGGGGGAGGGCCATGGGGAAGTATCTTGCCATGATCCGCATGCGTTTTTTAATGATGCTTGCGTATCGAACGGATTATTATACTGGCATTTTAATTTATAGCATTAATATCGGTGCTTATTATTTCTTATGGAATGCGATATATGGAGAAAAAAGCTCCATCGAAGGACTTTCAAGCATGCAGATGACAACCTATGTCGCAGTTGCATGGATGGCGCGCGCTTTTTATTTCAATAATATTGACCGCGAAATCGCCACTGAGATTAAAGACGGCAAGGTTGCCATTGAGATGATCCGGCCTTATAACTATTTAGGCATGAAAACGATGCAAGGACTTGGGGAAGGGATATTCCGTTTCTTCTTCTTCTCGATTCCGGGGATGCTGCTGGTAGCTTTCATTTTTCCTATCGAATTGCCGCATGAGCCGGTTACGTGGGGGATGTTCGGCATTTCCTTGCTGTTCAGCTTCATCATCAATACACAAATTAACTTATTGACGGGAATCACTACCTTTTTCTTATATAATAATGCCGGATTAATCCGCGCTAAAAGGGTTATCATTGATTTATTTTCCGGTCTGCTGCTGCCCATCAGTTTCTACCCGATATGGGCGCAGGAAGTGATGAAATATTTACCCTTTCAAGGGATCAGCTATGTACCAAGCATGATTTTTACGAACGGTTACAGTTCAGGCGAAATTGGCATGGCGCTTTTACAGCAGTTAATTTGGTGCATCATTCTCATAATACCGATTCAGCTTTTATGGATAGTCGCAAAAAAACAGCTGATTATTCAAGGAGGTTGACGGGATGTTTTATGTATCGATGTTTTTTCAATATGTGAGTCAATATATGAAAACAAGATTGCAATACAGAGCGGATTTCTTCATGGAAATCCTATCTGACCTGCTCAATCAGGTCGTGAATCTGGTATTTATCTTAGTCGTTTTTGGACATACCCAATTTTTAAGCGGCTGGAGCCGTGAAGAAATTATATTCATTTATGGGTTTTTCCTTATCCCATTCGCCCTTTTTTCAGCCTTTTTCAACATCTGGGACTTTAATGACCGCTATATCGTCAAAGGTGAAATGGACCGGATATTAACAAGACCGATCCATAGCCTGTTTCAAGTCATTTTAGAAAGAATCGAGCTTGAAGCGTTATTTGGTGTTGTGACCGGTTTGATCATCATATTCTATTCGGGGATTTCATTGGATTTGCAGCTTGCGTGGTATGACCCGATTCTTTTCATCATTTTTGCAATAGGTGGGGCCCTTGCCTATGCAGCCATATTCGTTGCGATAGCAAGCATTGGGTTCTGGTCGGATGCGAAAACATCCATCATGCCAATGATGTACAATATCGGGAACTACGGGCGCTATCCTGTTGATATTTATAATAAGGTCATCCGTTTTGTCCTTACATGGGTGCTGCCATTCGCGTTTGTCGGTGTCTATCCGGCATCTTATTTCCTAAGAAAAGAAGAGTGGTATGCATATGCATTTGCCACACCTGTAATTGGGGTTGCCTTTTTCGTGATATCCGTTTTCATATGGAATCAGGGAGTGAAGAGGTACCGCGGGGCAGGGAACTGAAAGAACCCCTTCAACAGCATTCATGTTGAAGGGGTTTTTGTTTAGTTCCGTTTTTTCTTTCTTTCGATATATCTAGCTTTGGCTTGAACATATTGCTGTTTTTCCTCTTCCGTTTCCGGAATGACCTGAGGGACGTTTGTCGGCTTACCGTCTTCATCAATGGCCAGCATCGTTAAAAAAGCGCGTGCCGTTAGCTGTTTTTCACCTGTTAATAGGTTCTCACGTTCCACTTTCACGAATACCTCCATTGATGTGCGATGAGCACAGGTGACATAAGCTTCAAGGTTGATCGCGTCCCCTGTTTTGATGGGGGCCAAAAAATCAAAAGAGTCGCTAGAAGCAGTCACAACAGGTTTTCGACAATGGCGCATAGCGGAAATGCAAGCTATTTTATCAACATAGGCCATTACTTTTCCGCCAAAGATGGTATTATGATGATTTGTATCCGGTGGAAAAACAAGGTCGGTTAAAAAAGTCCGTGACTGCTGTGTTGGATGGGCAACGTTCTTCTCAATCATTTGCCTGTTGGTTTACTAAAAGGTTTTCACGGACGATTTTTGCTGCTTCGACCATGTTTTTCAGGGAAGCGACGGTTTCCGGGATACCCCTTGTTTTCAGGCCGCAGTCGGGATTGATCCAAAACTGGTCTTTATCCAATACCTTTATGCCCCGTTCAATCATATCGACCATTTCTTCCACTGCCGGCACACGCGGGCTGTGAATATCATACACCCCCAGGCCAATGCCTTTTTCATATGTTTTTTCCTCGAATGCGGAAGCGAGCTCCCCATGACTGCGGGATGTTTCGATGGAAATTACATCGGCATCGAGGGAGGAGATGACGTCCATGAAACTGTTGAAGTCGCAATAGCACATATGCGTGTGAATTTGGGTTGTATCCTCCACGCTTGATGTGGATATCAAGAATGAATTCACTGCCCAGTTCAAATACTCGTCGCGATCGCTTTTTTTCAATGGCAGACCTTCTCTAAGTGCAGGTTCATCAACCTGAATCATTTTAATTCCAGCAGATTCCAAGGCAATGATTTCTTTTTCCAAAGCGAGCGCCAGCTGATAGCAAACATTCTCCCTGGAAATATCATCACGGACAAATGACCAGTTCAAAATCGTAACAGGACCTGTCAGCATTCCCTTCACCGTCTTCTTCGTCAGTGATTGTGCGTATACACTTTCCTTGACTGTCATCGGTTCGATGAAATGGATGTCGCCGTAGATGACTGGAGGTTTCACACAGCGGGATCCATAGGATTGTACCCAACCCTTTTCTAAAAAGACGAATCCGCCTAATTTATGGCCGAAGTATTCAACCATATCCGTCCGTTCGAATTCCCCGTGAACGAGAACATCCAAACCGATTTCTTCTTGGATTTCGATCCACCTAACGATTTCTTCGTTAACGTATGTTTCATATTGCTGGGCTGTCCATTCTCCTCTATTGAATTTCCCGCGTGCTTGTTTAACTTCAAATGTCTGCGGAAAGCTGCCGATCGTAGTCGAAGGGAGAAAAGGCAATTTGAAAAATTCCTGTTGTTTTTGGTAACGGTCTTTAAATGGAAGCTGACGGCCGGCGGTCCTGGTTTTAACCTTTTCGACATTGGATTGTACAGACCCGTGATTTCGGACATTTGAATTGGCTAACGTTTGAATCGTAAATTTATTGGCATCGACTTTTTCGGCGATTGCTTCAATGCCTTGATTATTCCCTTTGACCAAAAGTGTGATTTCCTCAAGTTTCTCATCAGCGAAAGCAAGGGCCTCTTTCACTTCTTTTGAAAGGGCGGTTTCATTACGAACGGTCACCGGGACATGAAGCAGGGAACAAGAGGGCTGTAGCCAGATTTGGTCCTCGGCTACCTGTTTCTTAAGTGTCTCGATCAATTCGATTTTTTGGGATAAATCAGATAGCCAAATGTTTTTTCCGTCAATCACACCCGCTGCAAGCACTTTGTCCTTCGGGAAACCGAATGCCTCAAGGTTACTTAAATTCCTCCCTTTATCATGTACAAAATCAAGACCGATCCCTTGGACTTGTAATTCGATGACTTCTTGGTAATGTTCCACCGCATCAAAGTATGTTTGTAGCATGATGTTCAGGTTTGGTGCTGCTTCATTCAGTTTTTCATAGAGGTAAGTAACGGTTTGCATATCATCCTTGGAAATGGATGAAACAAGGGAAGGTTCGTCCATTTGAACCCACTTCACGCCTTCTTGCTCCAACTCCCGCAGGATTTGCGTATATAGGGGAAGCAGGCTCAGGATTATGCCAGGGATTTCTTGTTTATTGAAGCCTTTTGAAAGGGAGAGGAAAGTATAAGGTCCGATCAAAACGGGCTTCGTTTCGATCCCTAGCTTTTCCTTGGCTTCCCGATATGCTGTAAGTGGTTTATTTTCTGTTAAAGTAAGCTGTGCCAGTTTTAATTCAGGGACAATATAGTGATAGTTCGTATTGAACCATTTCGTCATTTCGGAAGCGACTTCATCATTGTTTCCGCGGGCCATTGAATAATAAACGGAAAGGGGGACGCTTCCGCCTTCATAAGCTGAATAACGTTCAGGAACAAGACCGAACATGACGGACATATCGAGCATTTGATCATAAAAAGTGAAGTCGTTGACAGGGATGATATCAATGCCTTGTTTCTTCTGTTTTTGTAAGTTGCCTAAACGGATGGCTTTTAGTTGTGACGTAAATTCCGCTTCATCGATTTTACCGGACCAGTAAGCTTCCAATGTACGTTTCCATTCACGATCTTCCCCGATTCGAGGGTAACCCAAACTGCTGCTTTTCAAAATTCCCATCCTCCTACATTCATTTGATCGAACAATAAAAAAAGCATTCCTAACCGTCAAAAAAGAAAGTTAGAAATGCTTAAAATAAAGAGGCATGCAAAATGCCCCTTACAATTATAAGGTCCCTAACACCTCCCTATCTCCCGTAGGTTAAAACAGTGTTGTCGAAATAGGCAGGTCTCCTGACTTAGGGAATATCATTAGCGGCTGGCCTTCCCGATCCGTTGATCAGTGGCATATTGAATGACGCTAACATTCCCATTACAGTGGCGGGACCGTGCCGGAATTACACCGGACTTCCCTTTTAATCCTAATGAAAATTAGGAACCTATTTCCACATATGAAATTTTGCAAAACCTGCCTTGTTAACTGTTTGCAGGTAAAATATTTATAAAATAAAAACTATTATAAAAATTTAGACAATCTTAACATATCCGACCAAGAGGGTCAACATGGAAAAAAGATTCGGGAAAGTTTCCGTTTAATGAGTTAGTCGGTGATAGGGCTGATTCCTAAAAAAGAATATATTGTTTGGACAGGGAGTATGTATAGAGGGAGTGGCGTTTTGAAATGGGGCGTGGGGGATGACTTTCTACATCTTGATTGCAGGAATCATTTTTTGCATGGTGATGAGCATTCGTACGTTATTTCTTGTTGAGTCGGGAGGAAAGAAGTTTTCTCTTGAGGATATGCTGTGGCTTGGCAATTTATATGCGACGATATTAGTTGGATTTGCACTGATTTATTTATTATACGAGCTTCAGAATCATTCGGTGATTCTTGATATGGGCAATCGGTTGGATGGGACTTTCTATGAACAATTGAAGACTTCTTTTTATTTTAGTGCGATGACGATGTTTTCTGTAGGGTATGGAGATATAGCCCCGATTGGCATGGGCAGGATGATAGCTACCATTCAGGCCTTCATTGGGTATACACTGCCGGCAGCGTTCGTGATTCGGACGGTGATCGATCTGGAGCAGAAAGATAGGAAGGATAAATGAAAGTTGTGTTTCTTTCGATTATTGGGTACTCTTACCATAATGAAAGAAATGGAGGGTTCAATATGACTGTTAAAATTGGAGAAAAAGCACCTGATTTCAAACTCCCTGCAAACAATGGTGAAATGGTTTCCCTATCGGATTTTAAGGGGAAAAACATTGTTTTATATTTTTACCCAAAAGACATGACGCCAGGTTGCACGACGGAGGCCTGTGATTTCCGGGACCATAATGAGCAATTCGAGGAATTGAACGCGGTAATCCTTGGTATCAGCCCAGATCCAGCGGCACGTCATGAAAAATTCATCGAAAAACATGGATTGCCTTTTCTGCTGCTGGCTGACGAAAATCATGAAGCGGCTGAATCATTTGATGTTTGGCAATTGAAAAAGAACTTCGGCAAGGAGTATATGGGCATTGAACGTTCAACTTTCCTGATTGATAAGGTTGGAAATGTAGTCAAAGAATGGCGTAAAGTAAAGGTTAAAGGCCACGTCGAAGAAGCGCTTGAAACTCTTCGCGAACTCGAAAAATAAGGGATAGGCAGATGAAGGATGAGAGGATAACGAAGCTTGCAGCCAGGCTGATTCATCATTCGATACAATTACAGCCTAAAGAGAGAATCCTCATACGGGGGCATATCAACACGAAACCATTATTGAAAGAGTTGATTGATGAAATATACAGAGTGGGTGCTTATCCATATGTGGAACTCGAGGACGATGAGATAAGCCGCCACCTGTTACTAGGGAATGTGAAGGAGCAGCTTGACACAGCTTCACAATGGGCCTTGAAGAAATATACGGATATCGATGCGGTCATCATCATCACTGGGGAAGAAAACAATGCGGAAATGACTGATGTTCCCATCGAGAGGCACCGTCTTCAAGGGGAGGCCATGAATTCCCCTACACTTTTTTATGTAAACAACCGACGTTGGGTCTTACTTAATTACCCCACCAAGGCATCAGCGCAAAAAGCCGGCATGACCTTCAATAGATACGAAGACTTTCTTTTGAACGTCTGCACAATGGATTACGGGAAAATGGAGGCGGCTTTGAAGCCGTTAAAACAATTGATGCAACGTACTGACAAAGTCAGGATCGTTTCACCAAGGACAGATTTGACCTTTTCCATCAAAGGCATGCCAGCCGTCATATGTGCCGGAAAAAAGAATTTACCGGATGGGGAAGTATTTACGGCACCCATAAAAGATAGTCTCAATGGAAGGATATCCTTCAACACACCCACAACCTATGAAGGAATCACCTTTAGTGACATAGAATTAAACTTCAAAAAGGGGAAAATCATTAAAGCGACTTCCAATCGTGATCCTGAAATGAACCAAATCCTGAATATTGATGAAGGGTCCCGGTTTATAGGGGAGTTCGCTATTGGAATCAATCCATACATATTGGAACCTATGGACGATATTTTGTTCGATGAGAAAATAAGCGGGAGTCTGCATTTGGCTCTTGGGATTGCCTATGATGAAGCGGATAATGGAAACCGGTCATCGATACATTGGGATATGGTCTTGATCCAGCGCCCGGAATATGGGGGCGGTGACATCTATTTCGACGACGTCCTGATCAGAAGGGATGGCTTTTTTGTTTTGCCGGAATTACATGCATTAAACCCAAATTCTTTAAAATAAAGCCTTTTTTAATAAGGGTAAGGCTTTTGTCCAACTCAAAAAGGGGACACCCGAATATGCTTTATTAAGGGAATACCTCCTCAGAGAAAGTTGCGCGGGACACATAGAGCCCGTGTTTTTTTTATGTTAATTAAAAGGGAGAGATAAACATGTTAGTACTTTCGACTGTCATTCCGAATGAAGGTATCCAAACGAAAATGATGAAAGCTTTTCCTGATTTGAACTTCATTTATCAAAAAGGATGGAAGGATGGGCCGCTTCGTGAAGCGGAAATCTTAATTACATATGGTGAAGATTTAACTGAAGAAATCATTGGGAAAGCAGCGAACTTGAAATGGATCATGGTCATGAGTGCAGGGATGGAACTAATGCCATTTAAAGCCATCGAGGAACGAGGCATTATGGTGACCAACGCTAGAGGCATTCATAAAATCCCGATGGCCGAGTATACGATAGGGATGCTTTTGCAATATGAAAAGAAATTGAAGCTGCTTATGAAGAATGAAAAGGAAGAATTATGGGATAGAAAGATTGAAGTCGGGGAATTGAATGGCAAGACTATGCTCGTAATGGGTGTGGGTGCAATTGGAGGGGAAGTGGCTCGACTTGGGAAAGCCTTTGGGATGAAGACGATAGGCATGAACCGGAGCGGGAAACCGGTGGAATCCATCGATCACCTTTATGACCTGGAGCATTTATTGGAAGCCATACCGGGAGCCGATTATATTGTATCCGTCCTGCCAAGTACGGATGAAACGAAGGGCCTTCTGCAAAAAGAACACTTCAAAGCCATGAAAGAATCTGCAGTATTCGTGAATATTGGCCGCGGCGACCTGATTAACGATGAAGTGCTGATCGAAGCCCTGGATGCCGGGGAATTGTCTCATGCCATCTTGGATGTATTTGATCCGGAACCTTTAGGAAAAGGGCATCCGTTTTGGAGGATGGAGAATGTTACAGTCACACCGCATCTTTCAAGTAAAAGCGGAGAATATTTACCAAGGACCTTTTCCATATTCGAAAAAAATATGCGTGAATACCTGAGAGCTGGAAAAGACTTCACCAACGTAATCGACTTATCTAGGGGATACTAAACCCAATGCAAAAATGGGAAAGAATCAAAGTCTTCATGAATAAACTAAAAAAAATGGTTAAGCCATTGAATTATTGACAAATTCAACGTATAAAAGGTACACTATTTATAAACATTATAATTTAAGAATGCATACTTAATGAGAAAAAGAGGTGGATGACGGTGTCTGAAGTTCAGTTAAAAGAAGCGTTGGATTCCTTAAAAGATACCGGTGTAAGAATAACTCCTCAACGCCATGCGATACTTGAGTATTTGATAAGCTGCATGTCCCACCCTACCGCTGATGATATATATAAAGCGCTGGAAGGCAAGTTTCCGAATATGAGTGTGGCAACGGTTTATAACAACCTGCGTGTGTTCCGTGAGGTAGGTTTGGTAAAAGAACTTACGTATGGTGATTCTTCGGCAAGGTTTGATTTTGTGACGACGAATCATTATCATGTAATTTGCCAAACTTGCGGGAAAATTGTTGACTTCGATTATCCTGCTTTGGATGAAGTCGAGCATTTCGCAGCACAAGTCACTGGTTTCAATGTTAGTCACCATCGGATGGAAATCTACGGCGACTGTATGGATTGTGCGAAAAAAGAATCGCATTAAAAAAAGTTCCTCCACTTGGTTGGAACTTTTTTTCATGTTATGAAGAAATGATACAATTGTTAAAGCCTTCTTGAAAGGGAATTCAGCTAATCGACTTAGTCATGCAGGCTTTTCCGGTTATATTTCTCATTGAATTCTTCGCCTTCCAACTTTTTGTCAAGTGTCAATGGTTCTTCACAATGCATGCAAATATCTACACGTCCTAGTATTTTTGTAGGTTTGCTGCAGTTAGGGCAGACAACCTGGATCGATTTTGTAGAAAGCATTCCAATCCAGAAATAAACCCCTGTGCTTGCGATTATGAATAAAAGGCCCAGCCCCATGAAAATCGTCATGACAACAGGATGTGTTTTGAAGAAAAGCCCAAGGTACATTACGATAAAGCCAATGAAGATCAAACTCAAAGCAAAAGTGCGTATTTTATTGATTTTGCTAGAATATTTAGCCATGGATTGTCCCTCCTAAAATATAACTTTAACTATAACATAAACAATGGATGGAACAAAAAAGAAATAAAGGATACATATTACTTTTGAATTGAAATGATTGTAAGGGAACTAAGCAGGAATTTGAAGAGTTTTGTCGAAAATCTAAAAAAAAGGTTTTGGAGGAATTTATGATGGAAGATATCCTTCGCCCGATTTATCAAGAGCGAGCAAGTTTAAAATCTACACTTGGAATCTTGTTAGTAGAAAAAAGAGATGATAATAGCCCGATTACCGATACGTTTGACTACATCCTTTTTGTAATTGCAGACGAAGCAGAAGAGGCCGTGTTTTTAAAACATTACACATACCAGGATAAAAAGGCGGCCCTGCATATCGTAAAGGAAGACCAGTTAAAAGAATGGCTCCTATTAGGCACGAACCGCAAAGTGGTTGACTGGATATATAACGGGAAGGTCCTTTTTGACCGTAATGAATATTTGGACCGATTGAAAAGCGAACTCCGGGAGTTCCCCTTCTATGGAAGGAAGTTAAAGATGGGGATGGAGTTCGCGAAGTTAATTCGCAGGTACATGGATGGAAAAAGCTTCTTTGAAAAAGGCCATCATCTTGAGGCATACAATCATATCGTTCATTCCCTGCATCATTTGGCCCGTTTGGAGATAATAGAACAAGGCTTTTATCCGGAGGTTACTGTCTGGAACCAAGTGAAGCATATGGAACCTGAAATTTACAAGTTGTATAAAGAATTGATCAGCAGTGAGGAAACGCTCGAAAAAAGATTGGAGCTTCTATTCCTTGCGAGTGAATTTCTCATTTATTCGAGGACGAATGCAGGTTCACAGCATTTGATCGAAATAATGGGGATGAAAGAAGAACCGTGGACGATTGCGGAGCTTATGGAGCATCCGGAAGTTAAGTTTTATTCAGTCGACCTAGGCGTTTTATTGGAATACTTGATAGAGAAGAAGGTAATCGACGTCATCAAAGCGGAGACAAAAGGGCACGAGGTATATCATCGGTTTTATCGTGTATCAAAAAACTTTTAAAAAAATTCATTTTTATTGTTGACCAATAATAATATAGGTGTTATATTAATACATGTCGCTGCGGGACATCAGCTTTCGCAGCTTCATCAAAACAAAAAAAATAAAAAAACATGTTGACAACAGAGTTGAAAACATGATAAGATGTAAAAGTCGCTTACGAAGTAGACGACATCGAAATTGCTCTTTGAAAACTGAACAAAACAAAGCGCCAAC
>NZ_JVPL01000028.1:0-2505 GCF_001054655.1 Bacillus sp. 220_BSPC | reverse complement strand
TTTCTTATTCAAAGATGTTTTCTCCTTTTTCTTTACCTTGATATGGTCACGTTTTAAAAGCCAAGGTTAGCGATTTTTCTATAGTCGCTGACCTTGGCTTTTTCACATTCACCCGGCATTGGTGCAAATCTCTAGCCATGGTGGTGTACGGTTTACTTAATGAAGGAGTGTCTACTCAGAGGGGAAAACCTTTTCGTTTTTAGGAATATTATACAAAGACCCAGTAATTGGTATCTTTATTACACAATTTTACTGATACTATTTAATTATAAAGTGGGTACTTACACAAAAAATATACGTAATATACTAATTTAGCATAAAGAATTGTAAGTTGAGGGAAGGCTATAACAAGCATGAAAAAAAACTCATGAGAACATCAAAAGTCTGTCAATGGTGATAGATCTTTAAATAAATCAGTATCTCCATAATTAACTTCTATAATGTAATGAAAATAGATGAATCTTAATAAAAGGGCTTGGAACAAAAGGTACTGTTACATGAAGTGATTAATTTTCATGTAACAGTACCTTTTGTATGCTGTTGCGTTAACAAAACTTATAAAGAGAGGAGGTACCCATGGAAATGTTCAAAACAAATCAACGAAGGGTTTGTGAAAGATGTTTAACAATCACTACAGATTAATGAAAAATGTCCAAAATGTGGCCATGCTCAATTAAGGCTGTCATCTTTACCCTACAAGCTGGAATTAAACTAGTCTTACATTCAAAAGTAGGATAATGCATAAAGGGGTTCCGGTAGCAAAACGCGGAAAACATACGCTAAGCAAAATTCGACATCAAAAAAGCCGATTTTTCTAAGGAAGTTCGGCTGTTACTTTTGGATTTACCGTTATATATTGCTTGATATAATCTGGTTACGCCTTCTTTTATTTCTTCATTTTTTGATGCCCAAACCCTAAAATAATTCGATTAGGATGTTTCGATTTTTCTATAGTATTATCTTCTGCTGGAAAAATTCAACTCCAAACTTTTCGATTTCTTCTAGTAACTTTAAAAAATGGGAATCTTTCCATTCAACAATTAGGTGTAAACCTGTTAAATAACCAAAATAATCCTTCTTTCTTTGCCACCTGTTCTCTAAGCTAATTTGTGTAGTTCCTTTAAAGCCGTTTCCTAGCCCTGTCTAAAGCATAAAATTTGATTTTGGGTATAAAGGAAAATAATATAGAGATATCGCAAATTATCAATTTCCTTTTGTTCGATTAGTTTATACGCATTCCAAGCAAAATAGATTTTAAGATCAGAAAGGGGCGGGCACCGTTGAATCGGGAATCAAATATGATAAATGACGAACAGGCAGTTGAAATTTTCAAGGCTCTGTCAAATCAAATAAGAGTAAATATTCTGCAAATGTTGAAAGAACCTGATAATAACTTTTCCCCGCAGGCCCATGTCATCAAAGAAAAAGGCTTTGATGGCGGGGTTTGTGTTAGTGATATTCGCAGCAAAGTAGGACTATCACAGTCCACTACCTCCCAGTATTTATCTATCCTATTGCAAAGTGGTCTGGTGGAAATGAAACGAATCGGACAATGGACTTATTATCGACGGAATGAGGAAACCATTAAACAGTTTGAAAAGTATATAGGCTTAAAAATATAACCTTTTAAGGAGGACGAAGAGTGAGTTTTCAAAATCATCGTGCCTATAACAGCATGTACCAGAAAGACAAAATGACACTCGGATTTATCCTCCCGACTGCCAGGATGTCTAAAAATCCGATTATGGAGAATCAGCTGGAGCTTGCCCGTAAAATTGAGGAATATGGCTTTGCTTCATTATGGCTCCGTGATATTACGATGCAGGATTTGAATATTGATGATAACGGCCAAAAGTTCGATTTATGGATTTATTTATACGAAGCACATTGCGTTAGTGACAGGAAGTGTAGTTCTACCTTTGCGCCACCCCGTCAGGGTAGCCAAGGAAGCTGCATCAATTGATCAATTGTTTCCAGGTCGATTGATTATGGGAGTGGCATCAGGGGACAGGGAAAAAGACTTTACAGCTTTAGGGATATCTAAGCAAGAAAGCGGTCCGTTATTTAAAGAAAATTTCGAAATTCTCGACCGGCTGTTAAAAGAGGATCAGCCGACAATCCACAGCCACGCCGGACTTATCGATGGTACAGATATGAGGTTAATCCCAAAGCCTGTATCTTCGATTCCGACCATGGTGACTGGATTTAGCAATCAGTCTATCAATTGGATAGCCAGGAATGGGGATGGGTGGCTTCAATACCCAAGAAGCATTATTCAACAGGCGCAGCTTATCAAGGATTATCGTGCTTTAACTGAAGTTCATGCTCCAGGAGATTTTAAACCCTTCTCTCAAAGCTTGTTCATCAATTTATTGGAAAATCCCGATGAAATGCCTGTCCCCATCCCCTTAGGCTATTCCGTAGGAAGAAACCGTTTAGTTGATCTACTTCATCAATTTCAAGCGATTGGTGTCAACCATTTGGCGTTTGTTCTGTATTTTTCCA
>NZ_JVPL01000027.1:0-2569 GCF_001054655.1 Bacillus sp. 220_BSPC | reverse complement strand
AACTTTAGGCGAAAATTCAAAGGGAATTTCAAAAGGGGTTCAGAATTTTTAAATTCCGAACCCCTTTTGTCTACAAACTGAAGCCAACGAAATCGTTGGCTTTTGTCTAAATAATTCCCAAAATACTTTCTAGTAACATGCGACAAGCATAAGGAACCGAAGCAATAATAAATGCCATACCATGCTATATCGCTGTCCCAGTTTCGCCATGTTTTTTATGTTTTACTTTTTATGAATAGTTTCGCAGCCTATTCAGCAATCCTCTATCATTCTATGCAAAGCGATTTGCTGCTTCCCCGTCATATCAGCTCAGGAGCTGTTTCTGGATTTTGCTTGAACCGGTCTTCATGATGAGCTTCAATCGTGTGCAGGAAGCTTTTCATGGAGTTTGTCATATAAGCATCTTTACGGTGAATGAAGACTGTCGAGATATTGCGGTATTCTTCCGGAATTGGATGCACGTGGACTTTTTCATTGGCTGTTAGGTGATTCACCGCCGATTGTGGTACAAGGGTAATGCCAAGGCCGAGTGTGACGCTGGTCAAGATCGTTTCCAATACATTGAACTCCATGATCCTTTTGGGCATCACTTCTTCTTCCCTCAGCCATTGTTCCAGTTTGGAGCGATAGCCACACCCCTGACTGAATACTAAAAATGGTTCCGTTATGATTTCTTCAAGGTTAAATGTTTCATTTCTTGTAACTAATACAAGCTTTTCTGTACAGACATCGTATGGCTGAATGAGCGGATGTTTGATCGGTCCTGTAACAAAAGCGCCATCCAGCCTGTGTTCAATGACATCTTTGATTAAGTCTTCCGTTAACCCCGCCTTTATGGATAAATCGACATTTGGATACTGTTTATGATAGGCGGCTAGAATCTTGGGAAGATCGCTGACCGTTTCAACTGTACCGATATTCAATATCCCTGTAGGTGTTTCACTATCCAGGAATACTTGCTTGAGTTCTTCCACATCAAGCAAAATTTTGTTTACATACTCCAGCATTTTTCTGGCCTCCGCAGTTAGTGACATGCCACGTTTATGCCTATTGAATAAAGGCGTCCGTAACTCCTGCTCTAAATGCTTAATCCTCGCCGTTACATTGGATTGGACGTAATTCAACTCAACAGCCGCCTTACTTACGCTGCCATATTTGGCGACGCACTGGAATATTTGCAAATCCCTCATTTCCATCAAAGTGCCCCCCCTTTCTCAACTATCATTAATAATGATGATTATATTCATTTTAAGTCATTTTACATGATAATGACTTTATCATAAGGTGTGTATAGGAATTAAATCAATCATTATTTTTGAGGGGAAGCTTTTATGAAAAAAAATCAAGTTTTAATCGGTGCACTTTTATGTTTGACTGCCAGCATTTCTTGGGGAGCGATGTTTCCAGTTGCAGAAAGGGCCTTAATGTATATTGATCCTTTTTATTTCGCTTTTTTGCGATATTTAGCTGTTAGCGTCATTTTAGGGATATTGCTTTTAATGAAAGAGGGTAAGAAGTCTTTTAGCCTGGAAGGGCAAGGAAAGAAATTATTGTTTTTTGGGACGATGGCTTTCACTGTCTACAATTTTCTCATTTTCGCAGGTCAAGATTTACTGGGGCATAACGGGGTGATTGTTGCTTCCATCATGGAATCATTAATGCCCATGATTTCAATTTTAATTCTGTGGGTTTTCAAAAGTGCCAGACCCATGAAGTACACAATCGCCAGCATGTTCCTTGCCTTGATAGGGGCCATTCTTGTCATTACCAATGGCAGCTTATCATTCGTATTTTTATTGAAAGATAGTATCATCCCTATCCTTTTCATTCTTATCGGGGTTATAGGGTGGGTTATTTATACGATGGGCGGCAACCAATTTAACGGATGGTCAACACTTCGCTATTCGACTTTAACGTGCATTTTAGGAACAGCCGTATCAGCCATCATAACCTTCCTCGCAACGGCAATGGGCCTGTCCGTCCCTACGGCAGAGGTTATGCAATCCATTTATGGCGAGATGATTTTCATGATTATTTTCCCTGGTGCCATAGCCCTTTTAAGCTGGAATTTAGGCATTAAACTTTTAACGCCGATCAATGGAATCCTATTTATCAATTTAGTTCCAATCACCACGTTGGCCATCGTTTTCATCCAAGGAGGATCACTATCATCCTACGAAATACTCGGAACTTTTTTAGTGATATATGCTTTGATTCAAAACAATTACTTTCAAAGAAAGAACTTGCCTTCCCGGGTTAAGGAAATGAATCCAAGTGAAAAGAATCATTTAATTAAAGGTACACAACATCAATAGGAGGGCAACAATGGATTTATTAACGCTTATGCTAATCTTAGGATTGGCTATACTTTGGGAATTGGCAACGATTAATAAGAATGTGAAAAAGATGAATGAGCAAAATGCAGAATTGATCAATCTGTATAATGAAAGAAGGAAAAGAATTCAATAAAATAGAATTTTGGCAATACTATGTAAAAAAGCCTCTCATTTAGAGAGGCTTCAGTTTGTCGACAAAAGGGGTTCGGAATTAAAAAATTCTGAACCCCTTT
>NZ_JVPL01000026.1:0-277 GCF_001054655.1 Bacillus sp. 220_BSPC | reverse complement strand
AAACAGTATAAGGGCAACTGCTTCTCTGTCATCGCCATCCTGGCTCGCCAGTCGAAGAGTTTTCTTTATACTGTTCTTAATTTTTTATTTTGAGAGAGCTTTTAAGGAAAACAGTATAAGGGGGCAACTACTTCTCTGTCTTCGCCATCCTGGCTCGCCAGTCGAAGAGTTTTCTTTATACTGTTCTTGTTTTAATGGGAAAAGATTTTAAGGAAAACAGTATAAGTGCAACTGCTTCTCTGTCATCGCCATCCTGGCTCGCCAATCGAAGAGTTTT
>NZ_JVPL01000025.1:0-12024 GCF_001054655.1 Bacillus sp. 220_BSPC | reverse complement strand
GCCTCCTCGACGCAAGCGTCTGTGGGGTCTCGGCTAGCCAGTTATTCGGCTGGAGTGTCGCAAATTTCTCCCATCCATTGAGGGTTTCAGTTCATATAAAACAGTAAAATTTCATGTGGATAATCAGGTCTTGTTTTAAAAGCGACACTACCGAACCAATTATGTCAACAAACTGAAACAACTTATAATTTCTATAGGCTGTTTCTCAGTATACATCCCTCCGGGTAAATACTGTAAAAGATACAATTAAAGCAAGCGCCCACCAAACGAGCAGAGTAATGACGGAGGATAATAAAGTCATCCCTTCTATTGGCGGAGCCGTTCCGCTAATATAAGCGGTCAATTTCAAATTCACCATAAAGAAATATTTCGCTGATTCCCATGATGAAACCATATTGTTCAATATAGCTCCGGAAATCAATGCAGCCAGCATGATGCCCATGCCTGCAGGGGTGCTTCTCACCAGTACCGAAAGCATGAAAGAAAGGGTCCCTACCACAACAGCCACCAGCCAGACAAGTCCCAAATCCATCAATAGGAATTTCCATTGTTCCACTAGCCTTACTTCACTGACATCCACGTCAGCACCCTTCAATTCAAATCCGGTTATTACAGGGGCCCCCCAACCTTGATATCCGAAAACGATACCCGATAATAGGTAAGACAATAAGGCTGTCACCGCCACGATAATCGAAACCGATAATAATAATGTTACATATTTGCTCAATAAGATTTTCCAGCGTTCCACTGGCCGTGTCAGCAAAAGCTTGATTGTCCCTTGACTATTTTCGGAAGAAACCATATCACTAGCCACAATCATGATTAACAGCGGAATGAACAAATCGATTGCATTTTCCAAAAACATGCGTGTAAAAGTGGCTGCGCCTGGTTCTGAGGGATTGATATCATGATCGAGATAATATTGCTGCTGCTTCAGACTAACTTGCAGCTGTTCACGCCACTCATCGAGCATCCTATTGGAGCCCAATCGATTTTGAGTATCAATGATTTGCTGCTGAAGAGCTGCACGCCAATCATCCGTTCCCAACTTCTCCCGCTGCTCTTCCACTTGTTTGTATTGGGCATATGTAAACATCAGGACTAAAATTCCAACGATGAGACCGATTATGATTAACCGTTTCTTTGCCAGCAACTTCATCATTTCATTTTGGACCAAGTTATTCAATGCCCGCACCTCCCCCCGTAACTTGCAAAAACAATTCTTCCAATCCCGGGAGCTTTCGATTCATTTCATGCACCCTCACGCCTGCTTGGTTAAGAGCAGCATTCCATTCAGGTGTCTTAAGTTCATCATAGGCTGTAATGATATATTTTTGATCTAAGGTAATTTCGGTGAAGCTGCTAAGTATTTCCGCGCCCTTTTGAATAGGTTCCACCCGCCAAAATATCCGCTCCTGCGTGGATAATAAGCTCTCCACTGTATCCGTTTTAATAATTTCCCCACCTTTTATGATTGCGACCCGGTCACAAAGTTGCTGGATTTCACCTAACAAGTGTGAGGAAACCAGAACGCTCATACCTTCTTCTTCAGCCAACTTTCTGATGAATTGCCGCATTTCACGGATTCCGGCAGGATCTAGCCCGTTAGTCGGTTCATCCAAAATCAATAGTTTAGGGCTGTTCAGCATGGCCTGCGCGATTCCTAAACGCTGCCTCATTCCTAACGAATAGGTCTTCACTTTATCGTGAATTCTCGCTTGCAAACCGACGAGTTCAACAACCTCGTCCATTCTTGTTTCATCAACATCAGGTAACATTCTTGCGAAGTGGAGCAAATTATCCCAACCGCTCAAAAATGGATATAATTCTGGATTTTCGACGATGCAGCCCATTTGCTTCATAGCCTTCGTAAAGTCCTGACGAACATCATACCCGCATATATGGATGGAACCCGAGGTTGGCTTAATCAAACCGACCAACATGCGGATCGTCGTCGTCTTGCCTGCTCCATTCGGTCCTAAAAAGCCGAAAACTTCCCCTTCATTCAGCTCAAAATCAATTCCTTTAATAATTTCCCTTTTGCCAATCCTTTTTTTCAAGTCCCTGACAGACAATGTCACCTGTTTCATCGTTCCACATCCTCCCATTTTATTAAAGGAGCAACTCTATCAGCAATTAAACGATATCCCTTCTTATTGGGGTGAAATTTATCTGAATACAAATACTCATTTACCGACAATTGAAATAAATCAAAAGTTGGAACGAAAATTGCATTTTCATAAAGAGCCACGACTTCCGCCGTTTCATTATTCCAATCCCGTACGATTCGGTTCGTATCAAAGTCTTCATCCAAATCTATAAACGGATTATACAGCCCAAGCAACAAAATGGTAGCTGTATCATTGACTTTATTGATATCCTTAAAAATTTCATGTAAATTTCCCAAGAAACTCTTTTGTGATACAGTAATAGCTTCACGATCATATTCAAGCAGGGTCTTGCCTTTTTGAAATAAATCGTTACCCCCGATTGTAACTAAAATAACATCAGCAGCCTGGATTTGGCGCTTCACTTCCGGTTGTCTCACTTGCTGTACCAATTCTTTAGACACTTGTCCATTAATTCCGAGGTTATGAATGATTGGTTTTCTATTGTATTCACTCTTTAAATCTTCAATAACAAGTCCAACGTAGCCTTTCCCTGTTTCATCACCTGTGCCGCGGGTCAATGAATCGCCTATCGCAACTACCGTAAAATCATCGGGAAAATCATTTTTTTTAATGGCTGTTTCTTCGATCACTTCCTTATCGGAAGTTCCCTTTCCATAATGGTCCGTAATCGCCCATCCAAGACAAAATAAAAAAAACAGGCCGATAAAAGCTGATGCGATGGTAATAACCAACACTTTTGGTTTGCTCAAAAACACTCACCCTTCCATTCATTCTCTATCTTCCATTAAATCATATTATTTCCAAAAATAAAAAACTGATTGTTTTGGTTAAAATTCCCATTACATAAAAGCATATCTTTTATTAACTTACCGCGGAAAGGGATTACAAAAAGTGTTCCCTCTAAATTTTAAACAAAGTTGATTGGGTCGGTGGTTCGAGACTTCTGAGGGAAAAGCGTGTCCAAGGGAGACCCGGCAGGCGAAAGTGCAGCGGAAAGCGAGTGCCTTTCATTCCAATCAACGTGTAAATTGTACAAACCCTTAAAATATTGTAGACAAATCCATTATCAGCGAGTTTGTCTAGTGAGGGATTTTAATGAATCCCATACGGCCTTCAAAGAATGTTCATTCTGCTTGATCATTTAGCCTGCTTTCTCTCAAATTTGTAAATAGAATAGAGAAAGACCTCTTCACCATGATAGGCAAAGAGGTCCCTCGCTTTATTTTCCATCATTTTTCTATTATACCTATGGGTTTCCCCATAACTTTTAATTTTTTTTCATAACTCATGAGCCATATTGTAAGCAGCATTCCGATCAGCGTGAGTAAACCATAAAATAAATAGACCGCATATATTCCTGATTTATCCAATATTATTCCGCCGCTGAAGGTACTGAACCAGTTACCCAATCCATTGCCTATGGCGGAATAAAGCGTTATTGCCGTTACTGTAATACGTACAGGGACAACTTCCCTGATATATTGTAAAGCTGCAGGAATGAATAAGCCAAGTGAAAACCCTTGAATGATCGAAGACACATATACGGTAGCCAAACTCGGTTCGGTGAAGTACAAAACCCAGCGGACCAATGAGGCCGTACCAGCCAATAAGGTAATTGGCAGCAGGCCTATCTTATGAATCCAGGTACCTGCGATTCTCATAAAGGGGATTTCCGATAATACAGCTAAAAGGAACGCAATGCCAATTCCTGTATATGTCCCTCCCCTTGCCTCTACAAACAAACCGTAGTATACATTATTTGCAAGATTAGGACCAAAAAGCAAGAACGTTATAGCTAGAAAGATAAGGAATCGTTTCATGGTGATCAATTCTTTCATTCCGCCGAAAAGCTTCACCTTTTCCCCAGGCGGCTCTTCGGGCAAACGAAGAGCCAGACTAGCCGAGATCAAAAGACCGAAGAAAAAAGCATAAAATATCACGGAAGGACCCATGAAGGATTCAGATAATTTCCCCATTACAAAAACGGCCACACCGTAACCAAGTGATCCGAATAAACGGATTTTCCCATAATTCGATTTGATCTTCGTTGTATATTGAAGGGTGATGCTATCTGAAACAGGTATTATCGCACTTTGAAAAATAGCCAAAGCGACAGCAACGGATACTATAAGTAAATAATGATCGAACAGTAAGTAACCTAAACCAAATACACCAGCAAGCAACGATGTCATTGCCAGTATTTTTGCCGGTCTCCCGCTCCAATCACAGACAATTCCCCAAAAAGGTTGAAAAACGATCATCACTATCGGTCCAACAGACATGATGGTACCGATTTCAATACCTGACAAACCTGCCTCATTGGCTAAATAAACGCTTAATAGCGGTGTTAAACTTCCTACTGCAAAAAATGAAAAAAGGTAAAAAACTTTCAAGCTAATGATATTGACTTGCTTTTGTTTTTCCAAATCCAGTTCCCCCATGCAGACCTCTTATACAAAGTTGTTATTTTTTTCATAGCTTCCTATTAGGCTAAATAAGGAGCACAATATTAAAGACTGTACCTTTATTGACCTCGCTCTCGACAAAAACATTTCCGAAATGGCTTTCTATGATTTTAAAGCTGATCATTAAACCTAACCCATTACCAGATTTTTTCGTTGTGAAAAATGGTTCTCCCAGTCTCTTAAGCTGCTCTGGCGGAATCCCAATTCCTGTGTCGGTAATGGATATTTGCACTTTATCCCCTTTAATTTCAGTCATGACTTTTATGAACCCACCGTCAGGCATAGCTTCCATACCATTTTTAATGAAGTTCAATATGACTTGTTTTAATCGATTCTCATCACAACGAACGAAGATCTCTTCGTCATTACAATCCGAAATCAGCGTGATGTTCTTCTTCCTGGCTTCAAACTCCGTCAAAGATACAACATTTTGAATGATTGGCACAAGATTCTTCATCTCCAAATTCAATGCCTGTGGTTTGGCCAATTGTAGGAACTCTTCAACTATCTCATTCACACGATTGATTTCGTCCATGATTATTTCCAGATATTCTTGTTTATTTTCGTCCGTTTCATCCAATTGCAAAAATTCCGTATACCCTTTCATGGAGGTCAACGGATTGCGTATTTCATGTGCCACTCCAGCAGCAAGCTGACCGACAGCGGCTAATTTATCCTGCCGATGGAGCATCTCTTCCGATTGTTTACGCTCGGTTATGTCATATCTAATGGTTAAATACTGAAATGGTTTACCTTCTTCGCTGAAAAATGGAACAATTGTTGTATCGACCCAATAAAAACTGCCATCTTTCGCCTTGTTTCTAATTTCACCTTTCCAAACTTTGCGTTCACGGACGGTCATCCACATTTTTTCAAAGAATTCCTTTGAGTGGTATCCAGAATTAACGATCTTATGGGTCTGGCCTATCAATTCACCTCTCCCATAACCAGAAACCTCCGAGAACTTTTCATTCACTTCGATAATGACTCCTTTATCATCGGTAATCGCCACAATCAAGGATTGGTTGATTGCATAATGCATATCTTCCAGTTCTTTAATTGACTCCTTTAAAGCACTTTCTGCTTTTTTACGACTGGAAATATCCGAACGGATGGAAATATATTGATATGGTTTACCCTTTTTCATAAAAGGAACGATAGTTGTATCCACCCAATATACATTACCATCTTTTGCCCGATTGCATATTTCACCATGCCATGTTTTCCCTTGGCTGATCGTTAGCCATAAGTCAGTGAAAAATTCTTTCGGATGATGACCAGAATTGATTATGGAATGATTTTTTCCTATTAGTTCATGTTTTTCATATTGAGATATTTCCAGGAATTTTTCGTTAACATATGTAATGATCCCATTTGCATCCGTGATGGCGACGATCGCCGATTGATCTAAAGCATAACGGATATCGCTTACAGTATTATCACTTTTTGCTAACCGCCGGCCCACGATTGTACTTGAAGCTATCAAGCTGGCAAGGATGAATAATGAAACGAAGCATGTAAGATAAAGCATAAATGGAGTGAGTGGAACAAATTCACCCGCTTCATTTTTCGCGTTCATCGGTAACACCCTTACAAAAAGATAATAGCCTTCAATGATTGCACCACTCATCAAAAGAGTACTGACTGGTTTTAGCGAAGATTGACTTAATTTATTAAAATGAAATAATATGGCAAGTGCTGCTACAAATAAAATAAAGATGCTGAAAAGCGTACTGAAGACCGATAATGGGTTAAAGTGCAAAGAGTGGTTTAAAGAAGATGTTCCCATTATATAATTGGATAATAGGGCCATCGTAAACATGAAACCGCAAAAAACGATTTGCAGGACTTGTGTTTTATACGAAATGGCCAATAACCCAACCCCTGCGAGAGCGATCGCTAATGCTAACGAAAAAATTATTGTAGAAAAGTTGTATGCTGCCATTCCTGAATTATCGAGGGTGAAAATAACAACAAAATTAAGCGTCCAAATAGCCACTCCCATAGAGCAGCTGCTCCCTATATACACAAGGCGTTTATATCTCTTTATCGTCAGTAATGTTGTCAGTAAATCCAACGCCGTATAACAAGCCATTATTATCAAAAGTACTGCAATCATAAAGAGAACAGGATTTGATGCTACAATTGATTGTTCCATTTTTTTACTTGATCACCTCAAACGTTCTATTCTCCTATATTGTAAAGGAAATTCATAGTACCTCAAAGGTTTTTTATTTCCTTATTCCTATATATTTACACATCGATTCTTTCAGTGCACCCCATATCTCAAGAAAATGCTGGTTTCTTTCATAAATTCAATAATATTAGAAATACTATTGTTTTGTATGGAGTAGAATAAGAATACATGGTAATGACAAGCATTAACAACCCTGTTTCTTCATAACAGGACGTTATCAATGATACCAATAATTATTCAGGAATATATGAATCAGAATGTTAATTTCTTTATTTAATTATACCTATAGGTTTATAATTAAATAGAACCTATATAGAGAGAAGGAGTGGGTGGCATGATTATGTCAGACCTGGCAGGTGCAAGTACAACAGAAATTATGCAAAAGAAGACCCAGCATAAAAAATTAACACTGAGACAGATTTTACAGAGAGGTCTATTAATTACAATCGGTGCGGTTTTGATGGCTGTCGGCCTCGAGATTTTTTTAGTGCCGAATAACGTAATCGACGGGGGCATAACGGGTATATCGATTATGTTATCTTACATCACTGGATGGAAGCTCGGAATCTTTCTTTTCATTTTGAATCTTCCTTTCTTTTTTATCGGTTATAAACAAATCGGCAAAACCTTCGCATTATCTACCCTTTATGGAATTTTAATCCTTTCCATAACCACTACATTGCTTCATCATGTACCAGCTTTCACTCAAGATATCCTCCTAGCGTCCGCTTTCGGCGGAATGATTCTTGGCATTGGTGTTGGAATGGTCATTCGATATGGCGGCTCTTTGGATGGTACAGAAATACTTGCTATACTCGCTAGCAAGAAGCTCCCTTTTTCCGTTGGGGAGATCGTCATGTTTTTTAATTTATTCATCCTTGGCAGTGCGGGCTTCGTATTCTCGTGGGATCGTGCCATGTATTCGATCATAGCTTACTTCGTGGCATATAAAACGATGGATATCGTCATCGCAGGTTTGGACGAATCCAAATTTGTCTGGATTATCAGTGATGAATTTAATGATATTGGTGATGCCATAATGAATCGCCTTGGACGGGGCGTAACCTTTTTAGCTGGTGAAGGTGCATATTCCGGTGATGATAAAAAAGTCATCTTTTGTGTAATAAACAGGCTTGAGGAAGCTAAACTTAAAGAGATAGTCAAAAGCTTCGATCCATCTGCATTCCTTGCTGTAGGGGATATCGCGGAAGTCCGAGGCGGTCGATTCAAGAAAAAAGATATCCACTAATCATTCATCTGCTTTTTGCTTCATCCAATTGGCAGAAAGATAAAAAAAGCTGAAGGGAATCCCCTTCAGCTTTTTTTATAGCCTTAATAGTTTCTTGGATTGTTAATTGCTTGAAGCATTCTGGTGCCGGGTTTCATCTCGCTGCTACATAACGGACAAACGTGTTCATCATTACTTGTAAAGTTATCGCGAATCCAACCTTTGCAATCTTCTGATGTACATTCCCACACCTTTGTTTCTTCAGGAATGATTTCTTCCGTATTATTTCTTCTATACATATATCTCACTCCTTAGAATTGAATTGACTCCGTCCTGCATAACAGATCACAAGCCATAAAGATAAAAGAAGAATAGATGGCGTTTAATCTAAATTGTGAGTAAATAACCATTCGCAAATTTAAGTATGATTATTGTTCTTTCAACCAAACTTTTTGAATGGTAAGAACTTGAGATTACGGCATGAATTTTTCATATCTCAGTTACCATTATATCATATATATGCTTTATATATTTGAGGAAAGATTCTAAAAAAGAAAGTATTCCCCAAAATGAAACACAGTCCCGGACTTACCCTTCAGATAATCGAGACTGCGCCTGTTTAAGAATCCATTCCATATGGTTCTTCCTGCTCGTTCGTTGAACATTTCAAATCGAAGCGAGCACGAGAGTAATTTTTAATGCCAAAACCTAAAACAATGAAAGCCCTGCCTCTCTCCCATCCATACGGTTCCTAGACCGTGCCTGCGAGAATCAGATAAAAGCTTGTAAGTACATGTTTATTAATTAAAACCGTCCGTAATTCCAATTGGGTAGATTAAATTCCAAAAGACAAATGGTACATAGAAGTAAGTTAATGAAGAACAGAAATGGATCGAGGAAAATACTTGGTGATAACATGTATTTCTTTTTTCTAAATATGTTTAACTTGTTTCTACTTCATCATGAAAATGATGAAAAATTATTTTATTAATAAAAATGTTACTTTAAATTACCCTCCAGTGCATTCTTTTCATAACACTGAAATTTAATAATATCATACATATCTCTATATGTAAAGCATTAATCCAAGATAAAAACACTCCGCCATCCTTTCTTCTCAAAATAAAAAATAAAGAGGCTTTGATTCACCTCTTTTATTTAAACGCATTATACTCATTTTCAATTTTTGGGAGCTCCCTGATTTCTTCAACCAATTGACTTCCACACATTGGGCAATCATAGTTTTCCGAGGCAAAATCTTTTCTCATCCAACCATTGCAATCCGCTGATCCGCATGCATATACTATCGTATCTTCCATAACTATTTCTGGTTCCTCTGAATTCTTTTTACCAAAATACATGAGCAACCTCCTCTTTTTTATAAAGACTCTGATTAAAGGAGCGAAATTTCACCTTTTTATCATTCCTAGTATACGCATTAAACCAAATTCTTATTTATTCAATGAAGAAATTATCCATAAAACCTTAACACCTTTCGTTTTCCAGCCCTGCTTTAACCAAGATCGCTTTGATCATAAAGTAGGAAATATGTTCGGGCAGAGCTTCTTTAAGTGGTTTCAATTTTTCTGAATCCAATTGTTTCGCAGTTTCCAAAACAAGATTGAACTCTTTATCCAAGAAAATCTCATCCCATTTAATATCCAGGTTTTCTTCTGCACACTTTAATAAATGATTTTCAATTGAAATGGAAGACAGCCCTCTCAATGCCCCTATTTCCTTGATTGATTTGCCTTCCTGATATAAGCGATAGCTCTCTAAGTGAGATGGTTTAGTCGATCGCTTTACCATTTCCTTTGTAATCATAGTATTCGTATCTAATTCAGGATGTGCCTGTACATACTTGGAAATACCTTGTAAGAATAGATTTCCGAAGCGTTCGAATTTCTGTATGCCTACCCCTTTGACTTCCAGGAATTCCTCTTCAGTCCTCGGCAGTTTGAGGGCCATATCTTTTAAAGATGCATCGGAAAAAATAATGAATGGAGGTACATTTTCCTTGCTTGCCAATTCTTTTCTTAACTGTCTTAGCTCTTCGAATAATCCATGATCTGCGCTGATGCTGCTTACTTTTTTTATTTCCTTACGCAGGACTTTTTTCTGTCCCAATAGCACTTCCCTGCCTGCATTGGTAACCTTGAGTACCGGAAACTGGCCGCCTGTCATTTCTATGTACTGTTTTGCTGTCAGGAAATCAATGAAATCACCAACATCCTTCGCAGTTTGATCATTGATGATACCATAGGTTGAAAGCTTCTGGAATCCGAACTCTTCAATTTTCTTATTGCGTGATCCCGTAAGCACTTGGGAAATCATCGTTTTACCGAATCGCTCACCCATTCGCAACATGCATGAAAGGACCATTTGTGCCTGTGTAGTTACATCAACTGAGTCACGTTTATCTGTACAATTTTCGCAATGACCGCAATCTTCAGGGTTTTTTTCTCCAAAGTATCGCAGAATGAATGCTTGCAAACACCCTTCGGTAAAACAATAATCCTTCATTCTGTTCAATTTCTTCAATTCCTGGGATTGCCACTCCTGAGAGGGATTTGATTGATCAATCAAGAAACGCTGTATCTGCATATCCTGAGGGGAATATAAGAGGATACATTCACTATCCAAACCATCCCTCCCTGCACGGCCCGCTTCCTGATAATAACTCTCCATGTTCTTTGGAGTTTGGTAATGGATGACGTATCTAACATTCGACTTATCGATTCCCATCCCGAAGGCAGATGTCGCTACCATCAAGGGAACGTCATCACGAATGAATTGATCCTGCTGTTCCGACCGTTCTTTTTCATTCATGCCAGCATGATATCGACCTGTTTTGAATCCGGCTTTAATAAGCTTGGCATACAAGGAATCGACTTCTTTCCTGGTGGCTGCATATATGATACCCGATTCATTTTTGTTTTTCTCCAAATAGCGCATTAAAAACCGTCCGCGATTTTCTTCTTTCACAACGGAAAAGAACAGGTTATCTCTAGAAAATCCCGTGGAAACTGTATGCTGTACAGATATTCCTAGCGACTGACATATATCATCGGTCACATGCGGTGTGGCAGTTGCCGTTAATGCCAGTACAGTCGGAGCAGATGGCATGTTTTTCAATAAGGTTTTGATTTTTAAGTAGCTTGGCCTGAAGTCATGACCCCATTGAGATATACAGTGAGCCTCATCAATGGCAACCAAAGAAATTTCCACATTAAATAGATCCTGTTGAAATGAAGGATTTTCCAAACGTTCAGGTGCCACATAAACCAGCTTATATCTACCGTGCTTAATATCATTCATTCTATTGGATGATTCTAACCCAGAAATGGAGCTATTAAGAAACGTGGCATCAATTCCATTTTGTTCGAGGGCATCTACTTGGTCTTTCATCAAGGAAATAAGTGGGGATATTACGAGTGTTACACCTGGTAACAGAAGGGCTGGAATTTGGTAACATATTGATTTACCTCCGCCAGTAGGCATGATTCCCGCTGTGTTTATTCCTCCTAAAACCTGTTCGATAATCTGTTCCTGACCTTTTCGGAATGACTCATAACCAAAGTATTCTTGTAAATAATCACGTGCTTTTTCCATCAATTTAATTACTCCTCCTTTTTCCCTTGCAAGGATTTATAAGGATCTATTTCTTTCATTGTACCTGCTTTTCCCGTGAACCAAAAGGACTAAAAAAACAGACACATTATGTTTGTGTCTTCATTTATTTAGGATTTGTACAATTTGGACGTTGATTTTCCTCTCCAGGCACTCCGTTTTCCTTGGGCGGACCGCCCTCGGCGGCTTTGCGCCTGCGGGGTCTCCCCTGGACACGCTTTTCCCGCAGGAATCTCGCACACCCGCTCCAATCAACTTTGTTTTAACTTTTAGATAGAATCCTTTTGTCTACAAACTGAAAGCAGACACAATATAACTGTGTCTGCTCAGACTGTAGACAAACTCGATGAAAATCGAGTTTGTCTATTTTTA
>NZ_JVPL01000024.1:0-5495 GCF_001054655.1 Bacillus sp. 220_BSPC | reverse complement strand
CAAAATACTTGTCTGAAGAGGAAATTGAACATTTGCGGGAAGCTTGTCATCCATTTCTATTTATCATAATAAAAATTTAATAGGATTTGGCAGGATTATATCAGATGGGATTTATCAAACTTTAATTTGTGATGTGATGGTCGATGCCGAATACCAAAAAACTAGGCATTGGAAAAAAAGTAATGACATCATTACAAAAAGTAGGAGGAAGAAGATATTAAGTGGGTTCAATTATTTAGCGCAAAAAGGAAAACAAGATTTTTATAAGAAATTAGGTTTTGAAGCCCCAGAATCTGAAGCCCCTGGTATGTCCTTATTTTTATAATTTATTAAGGCACAGATTGGGTTGCTGCTTATGAGGTTTTATCAATGTGTATCAAGTCCTTTACTAATTTAAGCCTAACTAAAAAAGTTAAGAGAAAAAATTAAAAGCTTACATAACTGTAGCGGATAAGAGATTAAAAAGGGTATATTTTTTACACGATGCTGGGAGGGACATAAACTCCACTGCCACCAACTTTTAAAAGAAAGACAAACTACTCATTATTAAGGGGGATGAAAATGGAGCATATTGTAATTACTGCTGTATTAAAACCAAAAGAAGGCCTGCAGGGGCAACTATTATCAGAACTCAAAAAGGTACAAGCGGCATCAAGGGAAGAGGCGGGTTGTATAAAGTATGACTTGCACCAATCTGAAGATCAAACTTTTGTTTTATATGAAATGTGGAAGGATGAGGAAGCGCTGGAACACCATATTCAGTCGGCTCATTATCAGGAATACAGGAACAATATTGCAGACCTTGTATCAACTAGAGAAGTGTATAAGCTGAAAATAATGGAATAAGTTCACAAAGATGGAGTGGCGGAACCGTCGGAAAAACCTGTTATATGCAGGTTTTTTAGTCGTCTTTTTTAAGATGGGAGCTTTTCGCCGTATCTCCTTCGAAACAAATCTTTTGATTTGGACGGACCAGATGGCTATTATATTAATATCGCTAATTACCGATTTGGCGTGATGCATTCAGATCATCTATCCAGCTTCCATTGGGATAGTGATAATCGATATAGAAAGAGGCAAATGACATTGAAGCAGGAATTGGAACGCTTAAATGATGAACAAGCCGTTGAAATTTTTAAGGCATTGTCGAACCAGACGAGGGTGAGCATTCTTCAAATGTTAAAAGATCCCGACAGTCATTTTTCACCGCAAGCCCATATTATTGCTGATGAAGGATTTAAAGGCGGGGTTTGCGTAGGGGATATCCGAAGCATGGCCGGGATTTCGCAATCCACTACTTCACAGTATTTATCGATACTGCTGCAAAGCGGACTGGTTGAAATGAAGCGAATCGGACAATGGACGTATTATCGCCGTAATGAGGAGACGATTAAAAAGTTCGAAAAATACATTGGTACAAAAATTTAAGGAGAATTGAAGTGAGTTTATTACAGCATCGAGCATTTAACAGGTTGTACCAAAAGGATAAAATGACGCTTGGTTTCACGATTCCGACGGCAAGGATGTCCAAATATCCGATTATGGAAAATCAGCTGTCGCTTGCCCGCAAAATTGAAGACCATGGTTTCGCGGCATTGTGGCTTCGGGACGTTATGATTCAGAATTTGAATATTGATGATAATGGTCAAATGTATGATGTATGGATTTATTTGACCTATCTTGCGGCCCATACAAAGGATATTGCACTTGGGACGGCGAGTGTGGTCCTCCCGCTGCGCCATCCTGTCCGAGTGGCAAAGGAAGCATCATCTATTGACCGGTTGTTTCCCGAACGCCTGATCATGGGAGTGGCTTCAGGAGACCGGGATAAAGATTTCACAGCTTTGGGAATATCCAAGCTCGAAAGTGGAGGGCTGTTTAAAAAGAATTATGCATTCCTTGAAATGCTGTTAAAGGAGGACAATCCGACAATCAACAGCGATTTAGGCATCATCGATGGAACGGATATGAGAATGATCCCCAAACCTTTTTCTTCGATTCCAACCATGGTGACAGGATTCAGCAATCAATCGATTGAATGGATCGCCCAGAATGGGGACGGCTGGATCCAGTACCCGAGGATTATCCCACAACAAACTCAATTGATTAACGAGTATCGCGAGTTGTCGGAAATTCACGCCCCAGGAGTGTTTAAACCTTTCACTCAGACTTTATTTATCGATTTATCGGAAAATCCCGATTCGTTTCCTGTTCCGATTCCGTTAGGATTTCGTGTAGGGCGCAAACAGTTATTAGAAATTCTATATCAATTTCAATCGATTGGTGTCAATCACCTGGCATTTGTATTGTATTTTTCAAAGCGCCCTCCCGAGGAAGTCATCCAGGAGCTTGGAGAGTTTGTGTTGCCTTACTTTCCGACTCATGAAATTCCAGTATTAGATTAGTTTTTAAAAAAATTAGATAAGGGAAGAAGATGAACTTATGTCTAAACATGCTAATAAACTAAACGAAATTCCATTCTCGGTGCTTGATCTTTCACCGATAACAGCCGGAAGTACTCCTGCTGACTCTTTCCGCCAAACATTGGAACTCGCACAGCTTGCTGAAAAACTTGGTTACAACCGTTTTTGGCTCGCTGAACATCATAATATGCCGTTTATCGCCAGTTCCGCCACTTCTGTGGTGATGTCCCATGTGGCAGCCGGTACATCAAAAATCAGGATTGGTTCAGGAGGAATCATGCTGCCGAATCACGCACCGCTCGTCATCGCTGAGCAGTTTGGCACTCTTGAATCATTATATCCTGGGCGAATTGACCTTGGTCTGGGGCGGGCACCTGGTACAGATCAGGGGACCGCTCGTGCATTGAGACGCGACTTGGGAAGTACCGGAGATGACTTTCCTGAGCAATTAGCGGAACTCCGCGGTTACTTTGATCCATCCCTGGCACAAGGGAACCCTATAAAAGCCATTCCAGGTGAAGGTTTGAATATTCCAATCTGGCTGCTGGGTTCAAGCGGCTTCAGTGCAAAGCTGGCCGGAGAACTGGGTTTGCCATTCGCGTTTGCCGCCCATTTCTCGCCACTTAACACTCTGGGTGCTCTACAGATCTATCGCAAGGCGTTTAAGCCTTCGAATGTTCTCGATAAGCCGTATGCGATGTTGGCATTGAATATCATTACAGCAGAAACGGATAAAGAGGCAAAGCGCCTTTTTACAACAATACAGCAGCAATTTTTGAATCTGATGAGTGGCAACCTTAAACCGCTTCAACCACCGGTAGATGACATATCTGAAGTGGCCAGCAGCTACCAATTAAAGGCTCTCGAGCAGCAATTAGGCTCATCAATCGTTGGCAGCCAGCAGACGGTAAAGGACAAGCTGCATATATTTTTGGAAGAGAGCCAGGCTGATGAAATCATGGCCATTGCCCAAGTTTACGACCACAAAGCTCGCCTGCATTCATACGAGCTTCTGGCAGAAATTACAAAAAGCGAGAGGTAAAAAGGAGGACATCAGCAAGGAATCCTTTTTGATTTTTCGGCATTGAATATGGATGAAACCGTGAGATCATGTTATGAGCCTGTTTATGTTTACAGGATTCCTTAATTAAAAAGTTAAAAGTTGTTAGAATAGGAGACAATGATATGAACTGCAAAATTAACCGAAATGCTGCTAAAGTGCTGAAACAAATGTTGGAAAGTGAAGAGGCTGAAGGGAAAATGGTTCGTGTCTACGTTACATTGGACCATGGGGACCATGCCCATTATGAAATAAAGCTTGATACGCCCACGGACCATGATGAAATTGTGAAAACAGACAAAGCCATTGATGTTTTGCTCGATAAAAGGGAACCGTTTTTAGATGGGGTTTGGATCAGGTATTTCTATGTGCCTCAAGCACAAGCAGGATTTGACATCACGAATTCTTCTAAAGGGCATCACCATCATTAAACACGTGACAGAGCGATACTAAATGTTTTTATACCCTCATATATCTAGCTGTATACTAAACCCGGTAGATTACTTGTATTTATTGTGTTAAATAAGAATAATACCAACGATGCTTTTCCAATTTTAAGGGGGCTTATCATAATGAGCAAAAAAATCAATTCACTAATAACAGACTTATTTGAAGATGTAGAATTCACAGAACCAGCACAAGCATTTAAACATGCTGGTCATCAAGTGATCACAATCGACATACAGGCTGGAAAAGATATTACTGGTAAAAAAGGTGAAGCAGTAAAAATAGATAAAGGAATTGGGTTAATCCTCAAGACTTTGATGCTTTACTCATCCCTGGCGGATTCTCTCCTGATTTATTACGTGAAGACGACCGTTTTGGTGAATTCGCAAAAGCATTTATACAAGAAGGTAAACCTGTTTTTGCCATTTGCCATGGCCCTCAAGTATTAATTGATACAGACCTATTAAAAGGCGTGGACATAACAGGTTTTAAATCAATAAGGAACGATCTCAAAAATGCAGGTGCTAACTACAAAGATGAAGAAGTTGTGGTAAGCAAAAATATTGTAACAAGCCGTTTTCCGAATGAGATTTCTGCCTTTAATCGTGAATCCTTAAAATTATTAGCTGAATAATAGCGTAAGTACTCAATAGTATCGTTTTAGGAATTATTATTTCACAATGAATTTCAATACAAAAAAGATTTTAAGAAGGAAGGGTTTTTACTATGTCATTAAATGGTAAACGAGTAGTTGTTTTAGGGGGTACTTCTGGTATTGGTTTAGCAACTGCCAAAGCGTTTCTCGATCAATCAGCTCAAGTGATCATTGCCAGCCGTTCTGTTTCCAAATTAAATGAAGCAAAACAAGTTCTTGGTGGCTATGTAGAAGGAAATGAAATCGATTTTCGAAGCGAAGAAAAAGTAGCAGAATTTTTCAGCAAGGTTGGAAAATTTGACCACCTTGTGGTAACAGCAGGAGAAGGAGCAATGGGGAACTTTAGTGAATTGCCTGTGGCAAGTGCTAAAGAGGCGTTTGATAGTAAGTTCTGGGGGCAATATATTACAGTCCGTTCAGCACTTCCATATTTAAACAATGAGAGCTCAATCACCTTAACCTCTGGTGTATATGGCGTTCGTCCTCCTCAAGGCGCTACTACGTTAGCGGCAATCAATTCAGCCATTGAAGGATTGGTTCGAGGACTTTCCGTAGACTTAGCCCCTATTAGGGTAAACGTGGTTTCACCTGGAATTGTAGACACTCCAATCTATGCTGGAATGCCAGATGATCAGAGGCAAGCACTGTTCAACGGCATTGCACAACAGCTCCCTGTTGGACGGATTGCAAAGCCGGAAGACATAGCTGAAACCTATGTATACCTTGCTAAAAATGGTTTTACTACTGGTACGGCTGTTCTTATTGATGGTGGAGCCCACTTAGTATAATGGCCTTGTGGAACGGAAGCTTATCACCCTAACAAGCAGCGGGTTCTAACTAAAATAGAAATAAGTTAAGAATTAAACTAAACCAGCCAATAGTTTGTCAACATTTTTCAATAAACACTTAA
>NZ_JVPL01000004.1:0-3906 GCF_001054655.1 Bacillus sp. 220_BSPC | reverse complement strand
ATTTCATGGTTATCAAATGAAATCGAATTAGGGTCAACTTTAAATTTATGTCCAAGTTTTTGAAGTTCTCTTGAAATAAAATTAACTTGTTCATTTGGTTCAACAGTATAAGGAATAACTAAAAGATCAATCCTTAAATCTTTGCATCTATCTACTTTGATTTGGTCAACCTTTATCCTTTCTTCGACACTTTGATTCATCCTACTATAAAAGAAATCGATATGTTCATAATGTTGTTTCCCTTGAAACTCAAATGCAATTTTTAATTCTTCGTTGTAACCGTCTAGTTCATAGTTATCTCCCAAAATATTACGAGTCTTTATAAACTTTGCATCGAATAATTGCTCAAGTATATATCTACATCTTTCTTCATTTATATAAATTGTACAATTAGGACACCAATGTCCGTTAATAACATGCTTAGGAATAGCTTCAAACTCATGCCCATTCGAACAACTCCATTTTAGCTTTGTAAAGACATTGGTATAATTAGAAGATAGACATTTTCCACCATAATTTTTAGCAATTTTATGCATTTTCTCTATTGAATATTTATGTTTTCCAGCACAGTATGGACACCATGTTCCTCTTAAAATACTTGAAGGTGTACTTTCGAATATATGCCCTTCCTTACATTTAAAAGGTAATTTTGTAATTTGATTTATATATTTATTAGAAAGACACTTACCTTCTCTTTCTTCTGCTTTTTGTTTTAGTAATTCAATAGTAACGTTTTTATGAAAATTTCTATTCTCTTTTTTACGAGAACAAATAGGACACCATGCTCCTTTTCTAATATGTTTAGGGAGTGTCTCCCAAACATGCCCATTGGAGCACTTCCAAGTTAATTTTGTTAATTGATTTTTATACTCTTCGGATAAGCACCACCCCCCTTTCTCGGATGCAATATTTCTCATGTCGTCAATAGTAAGTGATTTGCTCATTTTACTCCCCCTTAACCTAAAATTATGTACCACCCTTATTATTCATATTTATTATAACAGGGAGTTGAATAGTTCTGGATTTAAAAGGAAAAAATATAAAATTTCGAAAAACGAATATTTAAAGATGATTTTTAAAGGTATACCTTTAAGGCTGACATAATTACTCATTAAATCATGTTTGAAAGATTTGAAATTAATTTTAAAAACGTTTGTAAAATAAGTATACTTTTATAAACGTATTGGTTTAAATTGTATTATAGATAACCAATGGAGAGGACTATTAATGAGTAATAAGACTTTTGCTTACTTAAGGGTTTCAAGCAAAGACCAAAATGAAGCAAGGCAACTAAAGGAAATCTTCGATTTAGGAATTAATGATCGTGACGTTTTCATTGATAAGGAGAGCGGAAAGGATTTTAATAGACCGCAATATCATGTATTAAAGCAATGCTTGCGAGAAGGGGATTTACTTTATATTAAATCAATTGACAAATTTGGTAGAAACTCAAAAGAAATAAAGAAAGAATGGAAAGAAATCACCCAAGATATTAAAGCTGACATAAAAGTCTTAGATATGCCATTATTGGATACAACACAATATAAAGACAAATTAGGAACGTTTGTAAGTGAATTGGTACTCCAAGTATTATCATTTTTTGCTGAGCGGGAAAGGGAAAATATTAAAACAAGACAAGCGGAAGGAATAGCAATAGCCAAATCGAGAGGAACACATTTGGGAAGACCAAAGCTTAATTTAGATACTCTAAGTAAGAAGTAAAGAATATACCTGGAAAAAAATTATCAAGCGTGGAAGGAAAAGAATATTACAGGAGTGCAATTTGCAAACATATTACAATTAAAAAAGAACTCTTTTTATAAAATTATTAAACAATATGAGGAAAGTCTTCTGGGATAATAAATATAATTGAATAAGTTGAAAGAAAAGAGTGGGATAGGTGGATAGTGCAAAGTTTAATGAATGGTTTAATAGAAAGACAATAACGAAGTTAATTGAAAGAGATATTGATGTGGAAATATCAAATCAAATAAAAAACTCCAAAAGCTTATATAAAGAATTAGCTGCAACTTATAGAAATGAGTTTTTTTATAAAAATACCCTATTTAATAAATATGTTTTAGGGATTCATAGTTTGAATACAACTGTTGCTTTAAGTGAAATAGAGATTGATAATTCAAAGGCAGATTTTGCAATAATTAATAAGAACAAATCTTTCGTTGTAGAGATAAAAACTGATTTAGACACATTAGATAAATTAATTTATCAAATTGAAGATTATTATAAAGTATTCTCTTTAGTATATGTCCTAACTTCTGAGAATTACTATTATCAAGTGTATCGTTTAGTTAAAGACACGAAAGTAGGAATTATGGTATTAACAAAGAGAAATACCATTAGTATTCGTAAATATGCTAAAGATGACTTTAATAAATTAAAACATGAAAACCTCTTCAGAATCTTAAGAAAGCAAGAATATGAGGATTTAATTAAAGAACAGTTCGAAGAAGTTCCAGAGGTAAAACCTATTTATAGATATTCGGTTTATTTAAACATGTTTAAATATTTAGATATAGAAAAATCCCAAAAATTAGTATTTAATAAGGTTTTAAGGAGGATAAATGGGTATGATGTAGAATATTTAACGGGAGTGCCTTTGGAATTAAGGTGGCTAGTTTATCAATCACATCTAAATCGTGAAAAATTTGAGAGGCTCTTGAATAATTTACAAGGGGGCATTTGAATGTATTTTCCGTTTTTACGAGGTAAACAGCATGAGTTATTTGCATTAAGGGATTTGAATGATTCAAAAGTTTTGTCAGATGAAATATTGCCAGTTATCGAACCTGTGAAATATTCTACACAGTTAATAAGTACAGTGAGAGGCTTACTTAATGATAATCGTAAACTGATTATGATAATGAATCCAATTGTAGGAACATTTGTAGATGATTTAAATGATAATGAAGAACAAATGGAAGAAATTTTAGAGCTTATGGGCCATCCAAACGCGACGATTGGTTATCATATTAACTCGAATAACGCTTTAGATGAATTGCCGCAGCTTGTCAAAAGATGTGGTGGAACTTTGGAAGATACAGCTATTTTTCACAATGATTTAAGAAATCTAGATTATTATGAAGTAATATTTGGTGACCATGAAGCACGGTTTAATTTTATTCCGGACATAAAGCCACTCAAAAGACGTTTTGCAAATAATAATGGGGTAATTTTAAGAGATTCTTTTATAAAACGTACGCCTAACGCTGAATATTTGAATCACCAGGTTGAATGGTTTTCTTCAGACCATTTAGATTTTGAACAAGAAGGATTTTTGGGTTTTTCTGATTATTCAATTGTAGGTGAAGAATATACAGAAAGTGGCTTTGGTGCAAAAGCTGTTGCTATTCATATTATTTACCCAGATGAATCTAATAATTTGTGGGTAAGCCATTTTGTATCCGATTCAAATGAAAATCGTGCAGACCAAGCAGGTAAATTTGGTGAAGCTCTTTACAAATTCGTAGATTGGTATAAGCAAAATAAAACAGCTTTAATTGATACACAAGGGCTAAATGAATTAATAGACTGTGATAAAAACGGGAATTTTCCTGGTTTAGGAATGTTGAAACGTTATTCAATTAAACACCACTTGGAGCTTGTTGGTAATATGTTAGTGAAAGTTTAAAATATAAAAAATAGAGTGGTTATATTTTATATAGGTTGATAGGTATATCATTTTTTGGGTAAGGTGAAAAAAATAATATGCACATAGCCTTAAAATATCCTTTAAAGCTATTCATGACTATGCCATAAAACCACCTGTAATAGGAATTATTAAGTCAATAAATGTTGATTTATTCAAGGTTTTATAAAATTCTTTCCCGTACTTACCGTTTGCAATTATTAGGTATTAAAAAAGATACTCACGTTATTATTGTAGAC
>NZ_JVPL01000023.1:0-33294 GCF_001054655.1 Bacillus sp. 220_BSPC | reverse complement strand
AAAGGGGTTCAGAATTTTTTAATTCCGAACCCCTTTTGTCTACAAACTGGACGGACCCAGCCTTGGGTCCGTCCTTATTATTAAAGCATGATGCTGCCGGATTTTGAAAGAGGGAAAATCGTTGATCCCTTACCACTCGGATCAAAATAGGCAAGCATGAATGAAGGTTTATCGACGATTGTTCCCTCGGCTAAATACGTTTCCAAATCAAAGGGAAGTGCCTCGAGCAACGTGTGTTTGTGTATTTCTTTTTCATTTAGGGCCAAAGCGGTGAAAGAGGAACCAAGCTGTTCAGGCTTATTGAGAATATATTCATATATCTCTTTCCGACCACTTTTATCTAATAAAGCTTCCCACCAAGGTTTACGTGGTTTGTATTTTTGATTCATGAAATAATCCAATTTCATGAGTCCGATAATGTTTTTCAGTTCGGAAGATTCCCGGGAAGCCAAAAACTGCTGTAAACGTCTGAACAAGTCTTCAAGCTGATGGCCGATTCGTGACCACCCTTGTTCATCCCAATAGGTACCGAAATCTTGAAAGAAGTCGAACGGTGATTGAAATACCGTTTTGACAAGATATTCCGTAGTATGATCCATTCTATGATCGTTCCAGTATTTTTCAAGTACATCTTCAACTTGTTTAATCCGGACAATGTCATCGAAGGATAAAACATTATTCCCCAATATTTCATAAGGAGCATGTTCGCTGTATATATATTGGTGTTCATCGGCTCGTATCCGTAAGCCGGTTCCACGAAGCATCTTTAAGAAACCAAGCTGCATCTCTTCGGGTCTAAGCTCGAAAACATCATTGAAGGTCTTTCGGAAAGAATGATAATCTTCTTCCGGTAAACCGGCAATAAGGTCTAAATGCTGATCAATTTTCTGACCATCTTTTACCATGGTTACGGTCCTGGTCAGTTTTTCGAAATTCTGTCTTCTCATTACTAGATCATTCGTATGATCATTCGTCGATTGTACCCCTATTTCAAACCGGAACAGTCCTGCAGGGGCATTGTCGTTCAAGAACTGGATAACTTCCGGACGCATGATGTCCGCCGTGATTTCGAACTGGAAAACCACACCGGGAAGATGCTCATCGATTAAGAATTGAAACATCTCCATGGCATAGCTTCGGCTGATATTGAAGGTTCGGTCAACGAACTTAATGGTCTTTGCACCATTAGCCATAAGGTACCTGATATCTTCTTTAATCTTTTCACGATCAAAATACCTGACACCCACTTCAATCGATGAAAGGCAAAATTGGCAGCTGAACGGGCAACCTCGGCTAGTTTCGATATAGGTGACACGTTTAGGTAGGTCGCCGCGGTCTTCCTCCAAACGATATGGAGAAGGGAGGGATTTTAAATCAACCTTGCCGTTCTGAGGCTGGATGATTTTTTTTCCATTCTGTCGGTACGCAATGCTGCCGATCTTCTTATAGTCTTTCGAACCTTCAATTTCAGATAAAAGGGCCTTGAAGGTGACTTCACCTTCACCGATTACGATGAAATCAGCCCCGGGAATCTGATCAAGCCATTCCCCAACATCATAGGTGACTTCAGGTCCGCCGAGAATGATGACCAATTCCGGGTTGATTTTTTTTAGCATGGCTACGACTTTCATTGTTTCCTCGATGTTCCAAATATAGCAGCTGAACCCTATGACATCAGGTTTTTTGGAATGAAGGTCACCAACTATGTTCATAATTGGATCTTTTATCGTATATTCTGCCAGCTGGACATCATAATCAGGCTGGGCGTAAGCTTTTAAATATCGGATGGATAGCGATGTATGGATATATTTTGCGTTAAGAGTACTGATTATTATATTCATGTTAAAGGGCGTAAAAGAAACGCCTGGCTCCTTTCGTGTACATGTCTTTTTAAGCCAACAAGCACTAACGAGTAATTTTACCATAGCGTGCTCCATTTGAAAAATGAGTTATGGTATTGAAGGGGGAATCTTTACTGCTTGAAAGTCGGATAAGAAATCGAATTTGAAAAAACGGATAAAGCAGGAAATGCTTCATCCGTTTTATTTAAAAAGCTTGTTTAATATAGTCTTTCGTTTTAGTCATGAATCGTTTTGTTTTGGTCGCCTTCAATTCGATGATCGGCTGTGCCATGGAAGCGATCATTTCACTTGATAATAACACGGTAATCAAGAAAGAGAGTCCTGCGAGCATGATAAAGCTCTCTGTATTGCTGAAGTATTCCTGTATGGTGCTTTCGCGGAAGAAACGAATGAAGAAACCATGCAGCAGATACACATAAAGGGTTTGTTTACCCCAATTCGTAAAGAAATATTGTCTGCGTGGGATGAACGAAAGGAAGCTGAACACTGAAATGATGCTCAATCCATAAAATCCTAGGCGTTTAAACATGGACACGATTGTCGCATCTTCAAGTTCGGCATATGGTTTCGAACCGAGCAGCCATTTATAATTAATATCGGTATTTAAATAAAAACCGATAAAAATCACTAACATGACAATAAGTGATGCCCAACGAACTTTGGGAGTGAATAGTTTTTTTAAATGTTCCTTGCTTAAATGGTACCCGATCAAAAACATCGGGAAAAAAACGAATGTCCTGGAGAGACTAAGGTAATTGGAAATATTGTCTATATAACCAATCAATAATGCGATTATTAAAGATAAACCTATGCCTACCGATGGCTTTAGCTTTGAGAAACCAAGCAGCATGATGTTCCAACAGAATAAACTGATCAAGAACCATAGCGACCATTGGGGGTCAAGCAGGTCTACAGTGATGGCAGAACGTTCATATAAGAAATAATAGTAAACGGTATATATCAATTGGAAAATGATGTAGGGTAAAATCAGTTTTTTAGTGATTTTACCCAAATACCCTTTTTGATAAAAACCTTTCGCAAAGAATCCTGAAACAAGGATAAAGGCAGGCATGTGAAAGGAATAAATGGTTTTATATAAAGCATATATCGTTTCACTGTCATGTATATACGTATTCAGCAAATGACCAAAGACGACAAATGCCATGAGAATGAACTTGGCGTTATCGAAGAAAAAATCACGTTGTTTCATTATTGCCTCCATTTAATAAATTTTAAGGTAGCTAGAAAGCATTGTTATTTCTTATTCCCTAAATACCTTGTACTAAATCATTATTTATTAAATTTATTATAAAAACCTTAAATTAAGCTTAACGCTAAGTTTTACAGCATTCAATATACTATCATTTGATATATAGGTTAATTTTGGATAAAGGTGTTTGCGCTGATTTTCGAAAAATACCGAGGAAAATCAAGATGGATGTCGAATAAAGTTGGGTAGGCATGGGTTTTGATGAGGGGGGTTAATATGAATATCGGTTATGAGAATGAAACGGAATATAAACAGGAAATTTTAAAATTGAATAAACAGATCGAAGGGTTTCTGAATATGTTCGATTCAATGTCAGAGCCTTATATCAGGGTTGATGAGGAACTGCGTCTCACTTATGCCAATGATGCCGCCTGTGCCCTGCTGGAAACACCTAAAGATCAACTGGAGTCCATGAGGATAACTGATTTTCTCGATGTCATCCCTTTAAATAACCAGGAAGTGTCAAGCACCCTAAAAACCTCGAATGAAAGTGAAAGGCAAATTATCCAGCTACATACCGGAGCCCTTAAGCAAATAGAGTTTATACGAATGGGATCACTTTCCGAAGGACAGCAGTTCTATCGTTTGGTGGATGTGACATTGGATGTTTCTTCGTCAAGGGAAACAGGGATGTCAAGACAGATGTTTTTGGACATTTTCGATACAGCCATAGAAAGCATCGTTCTATTCGACAGTTCAGGAATAATAATGGAAGTGAACCATGCCTTTATCCATGCCTTGGGCATTCCGAAAAAAGAGATTGTCGGTAAGAATATGAGGGACCTCATCTCCCCAGATTATAGGGGATATTGGGATGAGAGCATACAAAGAGCCTTTGATGAGTCGAACTATAAAGGGGAGGTAGAGATAAAGGTCGGGGATGAACTGCATCATTTTACTTTTTCGATAAGTTCAACGGTAGGAAATGAACTATATATGTCTGTGCTTGGAAGAATTACAGAATCAAATATAATAGAAAAAAAGTTAGAGACGAGCGAACGGATTTTTGCGGAATTATTCGACCAGTCCATGGATGCAATCATATTCTGGAATGATGACGGGATCATTTTTCGGGTCAATCATTCAGCGTGTAAAATATTCGAATCCAGCAGGGAGGATTTGATTGGCAGTTATATCTGGAAATACGTTTACAGCAACAATCACCATTTTAGTCAGATGATGGAAACATTTGAAAGAGACACCCAGGTGCGGGGTGAGCTGATTTATAAAATGCCTAATAACCAAATTAAATTGCTGGAATTGACTGCAAAAAAACATGAAGGTGACGGATATAACGTAACGATCTTTCGAAATGTCAGTGAGCGCTGGCTGATTGAGAAGGAATTAAGGGATAGTGAGAAGAAGTTCAGGAAGATTTTTGAGGGAACATTAGACGGCCTGATTTTATGGAATCATGAAGGGTTCACGGATATTAATGAAGCGGGTCAGAAAATATTGGAGATTTCGAAGCGCAAACTGCTTTCTTTATCTGTTAAGGGATTCATCGAAAAAATTCCTGAAAATGCTCCAGTCTTGAATGCTCATATTGAAAATGTTTATAAGCATGAGGTATACTCCTCCATCATTCCGATAACATTCGAAGATGGAAGAGTTAAGCATATTGAATTTTTGACGAGGAAAAATTTATATTCGAACCTGAATTTAAGCATTTTCCGTGATGTGAGTAAAAATCTCGAGATGCAGGAACAAATCCGTAAATCGGATACTTTGAATGTCGTTGGTGAATTGGCGGCAGGTATTGCTCATGAAATCAGGAACCCAATGACAGCCTTAAAAGGTTTTATCCAGTTGCTTGAGGACGGTGTTAAAGGGGAGTTTTCCACATATTTTCATGTGATTACATCCGAAATTAAGCGAATCGAAACCATTATCACGGAATTTTTGGTACTGGCAAAGCCGCAGGCGCTAAAAATTTTCAAACAGGATGTTCATACCATATTGAGAGAGACACTGGAATTACTGGCCGCTCAGGCACTGTTGGAAAATATTCAATTCGAGACAAACTTTGAAGATGATGAATGTAAGGTTTTATGTGAAGCGAACCAGTTAAAGCAAGTGTTCATTAATATCATCAAAAATGCATTGGAAGTCATGCCGGATGGCGGGTCTGTTCACATTAAAACAAGCCGATTTTCAGAGAAATACGTTTGCATTTCAATTACCGATAAAGGCATGGGGATTTCAACGGAAATGCTAAAAAAATTGGGTGAACCTTTTTATACGACGAAGGATAGGGGAACAGGGCTGGGGCTCATGGTCAGCTATAAAATCATTGAAGAACACAATGGCTATATAGAAGTGGAAAGCGAAGTGGGAAAAGGGACGAGTTTTCATATTTATTTGCCATTCGAGTAATGTAGAAGGGGATGCTCTATACCTTTCTTAAGTTAACGGAAAGCATGGATATTACATTAGGGATCCTTTATCGGATTCCTTTTTTGTTCCATCATTATTATCCTGGGATTTCAAATGAGGGTTGTAATAATGATAAACATTTTTCCCCTTCACTTAAGGGGCTGTCCTGCTTTTAAATCATTGAGAAATTATCTGCTCGAATTGAATAAGCGAAAACTAATAATAGCATCCAAATGGGGGGATCTTTCAAAGCGATTTTCGGAGCTGTCTTCATATGAAATCTTCCTGATCAATATATGATGCTTATGCTTAGGAATTTCCGTCATATCCTGTCTGCTGATGGACAAAGCCATATCGCAATTTAAGAAGTTTTGTCTTTTTTTGCGAATCTATTTACATATAAGGCATATTTTGTAATACTTCTTTATTATAATGTAACTTTAAAAGGGCAGGAGTAGTGAATGTAGTTATGAATTCTAGGTGTGCAACGGAAATTTGTTCTGAGATTCGAATGAAGCGTTGGGAAATGATGGAGTTGGCGAAAATGTATGGAATTGGCCATGAGTATACCCTTCGCCAAAGTGAGCAGCTTGACAAACTTATAAATGAGTACCTGATCCTTCAACATCATTCATCAGTGGAAGTGAGAAATAAGCGCGAAGAAATGGTTGTTATTGTACAGCAGCCCTTTAATGATGACATTTCCTTTTAGAAGGAAATGGAATGCCCATGACTTTTTATATTAACAGGCAAGAGACAATCAGCTTTGTGTGATTTCCGGTGAAATGAATCATATCTGAAAACAAATAAAGAAAGACTTATATAAACAAGAATATATCTTTGGAATTTCCTTTGGATTTGGGGTATATATCGAGGGGAGGCCACCAGAAGGTGTCCTTCATGCATCGGATTGGTTTAGAAGTCTTAATTTTTCTGAATGGATTACACTGATAAATAAAAAGTAAGAGCTGACTCACTTGTTTGAGCCAGCCATGGAAGTCCCGCAATTATAAAACTTCCAATAATATGACCATGAACAAAAGGCCGATAATGAAGGAATAGGTGGATGTGCGTTCATTACCATCCCCATGGCTTTCGGGAATCAATTCCTTATAAACGATGAAAAGCATGGCCCCGGCGGCGAAAGCTAGGCCGTATGGAACCAGGAACCCAATGTAAGAGGTTAAATAATAACCCAGTAAGCCCGTAATTATTTCGATGGTGCCGGTTAAGGTTGCAATCAGGAATGCTGTGAGTTTACCGATTTTTTGATTAATTAAAAACAAGGCGACCAGTAAGCCTTCCGGAGCATTTTGCAGGCCTATGGCAAAAGCGATCAAGTTACCTGTATCAGCTGTATCAGAGGCGTAACTGACCCCGACAGATAGCCCCTCAGGAATATTATGGAGTGTAATGGCAGTGATGATGAGCAAAGCCTTTTCATCGAACTGAATACCACTTTTCGTATGGCTGAGATCGATATGAGGAATGTTTTGTTCCATGATCGTTAATGTCATTACCCCGAGAAAAACCCCAATTACTAGCTGAATATACCCTCCGGTGGCCAGAGACTCCGGGATCAGGCTCAATAACGAAGCTGCCATCATGATTCCAGCGGTAAATGCCAGTAGCGTGTCTCTGAATCGATGTGTGATTGAACCTTGAATGAACAAGATTGGTAACGCACCAAACCCTGTAGACATAGCAGATAGGATGCTGCCTAATAAAACTCCACTCATAAATTTCTCCTTTGTAAGGTACTTATCGTTACTTCTTTGCGAATTTTTGGGTGAAACAATAATTCATTGTATTTAGACATAAAGAATATGTTCCTGGAAAAAACCATTTTGCATCAATCTTCTGCATACCATTTTTTCAATGTTAGATCAGACGGTAGCAATATGCTGATGATCCCCAGTAATGGCAGGAATCCCACTAGCTTAATCATGGATTCAATTCCAATTATATCTGCAATGGCTCCCAATGAAACGGATCCAATGGCACCCATTCCGAAGGCTAAACCTACGGTCAAGCCTGCCATCGTACCGACTTTTCCCGGAACCAATTCCTGTGCGTATATTACCGTGACGGAAAAACTGCTCATGATAATGAATCCCGCTATCAATAATAAGATAAAAGCGGCTGTAGGAGGTACGAATGGTAAAAGTGCGGTTATAGGCATGCTGGCAGCGAAAGAAAAGAAAATGATGTTTTTACGTCCGAATCTATCAGCAAGCGGGCCTCCGAAAAATGTACCTACAGCACCAGCTGCCAAAAAGGCAAATAGGAAAAATTGTGCGGCTTTTATCGTGAATGAATACTGCTCGATCAAATAAAAACTATAAAAGTTCGTCATGCACGATACATACCAGGAACGGGCAAAGATTATGAATAAAATCAATACCAGGGCTTTGGCCACTTTATGGGACCGCTCTTTATTGATTATTTTTGCAGCAAGCTTCTTAGGCTGGAAGTGAATTAATTTTTGGGAATACCAATTGGCAATATACAGCAATAGGATAACGGCCATTAAGGCAACCAGGGCAAACCAGAGTGCGCCTTTCTGACCAAATGGAACAAGTACGATGGCTGTGATGAGTGGGGCAAGTGCCTGCCCGCTATTCCCGCCGACCTGATAAATGGATTGTGCTAGGCCCCTCTTTGGTCCGCCTGCCATGTAGGCAACCCTGGAGCCTTCCGGATGGAATATGGCCGACCCTAAGCCCATCAGGATGACTGCACCAAGGATAATGGTATAGTTTGGGGCAATTGCGAGAATGATGACCCCGATTAAAGTACTGGTCAACCCAATGGGCAATGCATATGGAAATGGTTTTTTATCCGTATAGAACCCAACTGCCGGTTGCAGGAGCGATGAGACGATATTCAGGCAGAATGCAATCATCCCAAGCTGTGTATACGAAAGCGACATTGATTTTTCGAGGATTGGGAACATGGCAGGTACGACGGCCTGAAGAGAATCATTCATTAAATGGCATATGCCTATGATGATCATGATTTTCAGAGTCATATCTTGTTTTTGCGGTTTTGTTTTAATGGCAGCGATACTTCCCATCTGTATATATCCTTCTTCCTGATTAAGATTTTTACCTATTCCATAAATAGATTCAAGAAGCATGCACCGTATGCATGACACCTTGAAAAAATCGGGATCGTTACTAGTCTTCATGAAAAAACCGAAAACTCTTCAAAGTATTGCTAAGTGTGGTCTTTTATAAGCGGCAAGCTGATTGTAACGGTTGTACCGACCAGAGGTTTACTTGAAAACTCGATGGTGCCGTTAAAAGATTCAATGATTCGTTTACACACAAATAGCCCTAATCCCGTTCCTTCTTTTTTCGATGTATAGAAGGGATCGAACACTTTCCCTATATCTTTTTCATTCAATCCTTGCCCGTTATCGATGATCATGATTTTAGCCCATTCATTTTCATGGTGAATACGAATCCTTAACTTTTTCCCAACTTCCATGGCCTCGAAACCGTTTTTGGCAATGTTGAGAATGACTTGTTTGAGTTGGTCCTTTGTACAATGAACCAGGATTGGCTCCTTTATGATATTCCATTCCACTTCAATATTGAAGTGACGTGCTTCTGATTCTATTATTGGTCTCAATTCAGCAATGATACTGCGAATATCATATAAGGATAAAGTTTGTACCATTGGCTTTCCTAAAATCAAAAATTCGCTGACGATGCTATTGATCCGTTCAATTTCCTTCATGATTACAGAGTAATAGAACTGATCTTGCTCCTCAGGGTGTTTTTCAACCAGTAACTGTACTAGCCCCTTTATGCCGGTAAGTGGGTTTTTTATTTCATGTGCAGTACTTGCAGCCAATGTACCGACAAAATCTATTTTTTGGTTTTCATTTAGTAATTTTTGTTTTTTGGCATGCCTGCGAACGATCACTTCCTCCATGATGATATAAATCATGTGAGTAATAAAGAAGGTGAAAAAAACAAGCATTAAAAAAACATTCATGTTATTTGTGTTAATCTTGTCGGGCACTTTGACGGACAGTGTCCAATCGACTTCGGTCAAAGGAACATCCACCCATGTTGAATGTCCATTGAATCCCTCGGCATTTATATCTAAAATTCGGGTTTTGTCCTTTGTTTCCAATATAAAGGTATGACCAGGGCTGAGCATTTTTAATGTTTTTTCCATATGATCCAGCCTGATATGTGCCAATAAAAACCCTTGCACTTTTTTAGCTTGATCCAGTATGGGAGCAAAAATGGAAAAATAATTAAAATGAGCGTTATAAAGCTCCTTTGTTCCTGCAACAACTGCTTTTTGAGTTTTCACTGCACGTTCCATATCATTTTGTTCGATTAAATGGTAATGATGGAAATTCTTATTCGTACCCGAAATGGAAACACCGTCGCGATTTAGCCAATATACTCCGGCATACCTGGAATCTGTATCTTTGATCCAGTTCATAAGCAGTTCGGTTTTTTTGTCATCCATATAAAGCACGGAACTGCTAAGGCTAAGCAGCTCAAGGTTTTCCTTCGTTTCCCTTATAACTTGATCTATGTATTCTTGATAAACCGTTCCCGCCCATTCAGCTTGTTCCTGTCTTTCTTTTAGAAGGGAACGTTCTAAATGAATCCAATAAATGATAGAGAGAAAAATTAATGGTAAAATAACAATAAGTAGATATGTGGTGAATTTATGCCTCGTTTTCATGTTTGTCACTACTTTAGCTTTTTTTTCAAGTATATCAAAATGATTGATTAAACAATAGTGCATACTAACAGGGCAGATTGACAAAAAATCCTTTATGTCATATAATAACTTTTAATTCAAGATATTTTAATTAATAATTTTTAAGGTTGTGAAGTTATGGAGAATAATAACATCCAACAGTCTTTGAAACTGTTCATTGTGATGTCTAGAGCTCATCGATCCATTAATGATGTGGTTAATAAACATATAGCTGAAGAGGGTTTGAATCCAACTGAGTTTGCAGTACTGGAATTGCTTTATCATAAAGGGGATCAGCCTCTTCAGCAAATAGGCGGAAAGATCCTGCTAGCTAGTGGCAGCATTACCTATGTCGTGGATAAACTTGAACAGAAGGAATATCTGCAGCGCATAGCATGTAAAGAGGATCGCCGTGTAACCTTTGCAAAGATAACCGATAAAGGAAAGGCCTTTATTGAAGGAGTTTTTCCTGAGCATGAAAAAAGAATCGATGATATCATGAGTGTACTTACGCAAGATGAAAAGGCGACCGTGATTGAATTGCTTAAAAAAATTGGGTATTCCGCTCAAAATTAGCTAAAGAACCAGCACCTTGATTTGACTACAGGTGCTGTTTTTTTATGTCTGATAAAACATGAATTTGTTTTAGCGACATAAAAAGGTTTTTAATAACGCAGTGGCGAAATAAATTACATTAAGATAATCGTGATAATGGTGAATGTTTCTTGGAAACGAATCCGATTGGATAACGTCACTCTGGTTTATACAGAAAAAATGTTTTATATTCGAAAAGGAGCCTACATATGAAATTTAATGAGTATCAATATAAACGTCCTGAAATGGATGAAATTAAAACCCGGTTCATGAAAGCTTTGGAAAAGTTTACGGACGCTGCAAACGCCGATTCACAAATAAAAGCCATGGAAGAAATAAACGGAATTCGAAATTATGTAGGTACGATGTTTAATTTGGTCTATATCCGGCATTCCATAGATACCAATGATGTTTTTTATAAAGCGGAGAATGATTACTTAGATGACTTCTCCCCTGAAATGGAAGAATTGACCTCGAAATTTTACAATGAACTCGTTCGCTCGAAATTCCGTAAGGAGCTTGAGGAGAAATGGGGAACTCAACTATTTGACCTGGCAGAGGCCCAACTCAAAACCTTTACGCCCGAAATCATACCACAACTGCAAAAAGAAAATAAATTATCAAGTGAGTATTCACAATTAATTGCCTCTGCAAAAATTCACTTTGATGGAAAAGAATTAACACTTGCGCAGCTTCAGCCTTTTATGGAGTCCTCGGACCGTGAGTTAAGGAAAAATGCAAGTGAGGCATATTACGGTTTCTTTGAAGAAAAGCAGGAGGAATTGGATCGTATATTCGATGAACTTGTCAAGGTGAGAAATGGGATTTCGACAGCGCTGGGTTATGGGAATTTTGTGGAACTTGGGTATTATCGAATGACAAGGACTGATTATGATGCTGATATGGTTGCTGCATTCCGCAAGCAGGTGAAAGAGGAAGTGGTACCGCTTGTCACCCGGCTGAAGGAACGGCAGCGGGAACGTCTTGGATTGGAGAACCTGAACTATTATGATGAGAATTTTCATTTCAGAACGGGTAATGCCATTCCAAAAGGCGATGCTGAGTGGATCATAGATAATGGGAAAAGGATGTACCAGGAATTATCACCTGAAACGAATCAGTTTTTCAACTATATGATTGATAATGACCTGATGGACCTTGTGGCGAAAAAAGGAAAAGAAAGCGGTGGCTACTGTACTTTTATAGAAGACTATAAAGCTCCATTCATCTTTTCTAATTTCAACGGTACTTCCGGGGATATTGATGTTTTGACACATGAGGCAGGTCATGCATTCCAAGTGTATCGCAGCCGTGATCTTGACATTCCTGAGTATTATTGGCCAACATATGAAGCATGTGAAATCCATTCGATGAGCATGGAATTTTTAACTTGGCCATGGATGGAGCTATTTTTCAAGGAAGATACGGAAAAATATAAGTTTTCCCATTTAAGCGGTGCCCTCATATTCCTCCCGTATGGGGTAGCTGTTGATGAATTTCAGCATTTTGTCTATGAAAATCCTAATGCCTCCCCCGTTGAAAGGAAGCAGGCTTGGCGTAAGATCGAGATGGAATATTTGCCGCATCGCGATTATGAAGGAAACGAATTCTTGGAGAATGGCGGGTATTGGCAGCGGCAAAGCCACATTTATCAATCACCTTTTTATTATATCGACTATACATTGGCCCAGATTTGTGCTTTCCAATTCTGGAAAAGGTCGACTGAAAAAGATGAAACGGCTTGGGAGGATTATTTGAATCTGTGCCAACTTGGAGGCAGCAAGTCCTTCCTTGATCTCGTTGAATCTGCGAATCTAAAATCCCCGTTTGTTGACGGTACTGTACAGTCCGTTGTGAAGGTGATAGACGAATGGCTCTCCACTGTTGATGATAAAGCATTATGAAATGATCTAAATCCGAACCATGATTATAAAAGAAGACTTGGTTATCCTTCATGAACACTTTTTTTATAGAAAGAAACATTATTGGATTGAAGAAATTTGCGACACTCCTGTCGAATCACTGACTAGCCGAGACCTCACAGGCGCTTGCAGTTATGCGGCATGAAAGACAGTCAGCGGAAAGGGAGTTAATTTCTGGAATAAACTGGTACGTTTATTAATTAGTTTACAGTCTGAACGCTTGGAGATTATTCCAAGCGTTTTTTTAAGATCTTTCATGCGTTCGGAATGATGCTTCACAGTGAAATGCATAGGGGGTTTCAGACTGCACGATGAGAGGATGTAACCCAGGAAAAAAACAGCTGACGAAAGGAATATTGCTCGGCTTGTCTTAAATGTCTCTTCCTTACATATAAATGTAGGGAGGAGGGGAGAGTATGCTGTCAAGGTGGTCAGGGAGTTTTCAGATTGCAGCGGTTTATGTAGGCACAGTCGTCGGTGCAGGATTTGCAACTGGAAAAGAGATTGTCGAGTTTTTTACCCGTTATGGTTTTTATGGCTTTATCGGGATTTTAATAGCAGGTTATATTTTCATTTTCACCGGCACGAAAATCATGCTCATTTCCGCAAGGATCAGAGCATCTTCTTATGAGGAGTTCAATCAATTTCTTTTTGGCAAGAAAATAGCTGGAATCATCAACTTCTTTTTCCTTATCATGCTGTTAGGGGTGACGGCTGTCATGATCTCGGGTTCAGGAGCCGTTTTTGAAGAACAACTTGGCGTGCCTAAAAGTATTGGAAGTTGGTCTACGATCATACTGGCATCCTTGGTCCTGATGATGGGCATGCGCGGTGTTTTCACTGTGAACTCGTTTGTTGTACCAATCATGATCTGCTTTAGCGTGATTCTTTTTTTCTCGACTTTAGGTAATGTGGATTTCTTTAAGACCCTTACAAAAGTTCCGGATGAAGTGATCACCGTGAAAATGATTTTGTCCCCCTTTGCCTATACAGCCTTTAACCTGGCTTTGGCACAGGCTGTGCTGGTTCCGGTTGCGTATGAAGTTCGAGATGAGAAGGTCATTAAGCATGGAGCAATTCTTGGAGGGATATTCCTGACCATCATTTTATTGACGGGGCATTTTTCACTTATGACACTTCCTGATGTGAATCGTTATGAAATTCCTTCAGCAGTTATTATGAGAACGGCGGCCAGTCAGTTGTATTGGATGTTCATTTTGGTGATATACGGCGAGATATTCACTTCGGTCATCGGAAACATATATGGCTTACAGAGGCAAATCAGCAGTTATATTAAATTGCCAAGCATACTGATCATAGCGGTGATCTTTTTAATAGCTTTAATCATTAGTGAATTCGGATATGGAAGGTTACTAGGATATATTTATCCGGTTTTTGGATACATAAGCCTCCTTTTTTTAGTGCTGGTCTGGAAGAGCAAGGCAGGCAAGGAGTAATGGAGAACGGGGGGCCTGACCCTAGCCCTCCGTACCAGGGGGAAATCAATGGTCACCCTTTCATCAGCGTCTTAGCCATCTCTAGAAAAGCATCCCGGTAATCTTTATCTTTTTTCGTGAACATAGTTAAGCGGACGGGTGCTTTTTCATCCTTGAGCAAAATGGAAGTGATGACATCATCCCCACTTTCCACTTCAAATCCTGTGCCGCTCCCGATATCGAGTGAAGGATCCCTAATCGTTTCTGAAATGCTTTTCAGCTGGGCTTGAACATTTTCTTCCACCTCATCCCAACTGACATCGGCCTTCAACAATTCGATTCTCATATAAATGGAGTCATCTTCAATCAGGTACACAATATCTTTTCCTGGTTCTTCGGCACTTAGCTTGAATTGTTGCAAAACATAGAGGCTGAACGGTTGATTATCGCTTTTTTTTAGGAATGCTGTTTTTTCTTTTGCTTCCCCGTTCATTGTATACTGCAGGTTTTGCTCCATCAGTCTTATTTTGTTATCGCTTCGGTTATTACGATTGCCCCTTTGAGAAGTATTGCCTCCGTTCTCATCTTTTATTGAATCTTCCTGTGGCTCATCTGCATTTTCGTCTGTGGCCGTACCGCAGCCAGTCAGCAGAAAAGCGGCGAATGTGACACTGCCAATATAACGTGTCCAACAAGTCATGTGTTTCCCTCATCTTTCTGATAGAAATTTCAAACTGTTATTCCTGCATCACATACAGGTGCTTTGCCCTTTAATGAATTAGACGGCATGAAATGGAAATGGTTACAAAAAGCGGGGGAATCGAATGGGAAGATTGCTAAAAAGTGAAAAACGGAATGGTCATCTAGTAACCATCCCGTTTGATAAATTGAATTATCCTATGATTTTATAATTTTTATGGTTTACGACTGTTTTTTGTTCAAGCTCCAAATCACGATAATTTTCCATATACGTGACGTCCACGATTACTGAGTTCTCGTTCACTTTCTCGACGATTCCTTTTAAGCCTTCTCTAAATTCAATGATATTTCCAACTTCCGCTTTCTTCATGGTAATCATCCTTTCCCATTTTGTTTCCAATGATCAAAAAGTAACAATGGAGTAATTGGATTATTCGAACATCTTGCCGTTTAGATTTTGACGTGGGAAGTGCTAGTAAGAGAATTAGTTATCTCTTATGTCGGTACAGTAAGCTAAACTTTTAAAAGGAGGTACGATTCTTGTAATGGAGCGTTGTGAAAATGTGGCATAATTTGGTATATCTTGCAAACGCAGTTATGCGTACCAGTATGTAATTATATGTACAAAAAATGCCAATCATTTTACATTATGATATTTTAATATACAGTTTGCACTATTTTAAAGCATTCGTAAAGAATAATGTAGTGAGTGGGCAACAAAAAATTCTAATTTATATTAAGTGGCAAGCTTATGTTAAAATGAAAACGGAATTTCTCCTGTCTGAAAATGATGGAACATTCGATAATTAAGGAGGATAATATATGAATGCAGAGGAAGCAAAAGAAGTACTCGATAAATTGGCAAATCGGGAAATGGAAGAGTTCCGGATAACAAAAGAAGAATTTTTAGCTTTTCGTGAGGTTCTTGTCAATAGGGATGACTTTAAACATTTTCGGGGGAATGCTCAACATAACGGTGTGATAATTTATACGTATTTAGAAGAAGCGAGAAGTTGATGGATGTATAATTTGGGGTGGCTCATGATTGAGCCACCCCAAATTATTTATATTGGAAAAATCAATTGTTTCCTTAATTTATTTAAGGCGGACCTTCTCCATGATTTGACGGCTGCAGCAGTGACTTGATATATCTCAGCGATTTCAGTCACGGTTTTATTTTCAAGGTATGTCTGTAAAAGCCAGCGTTGCTGATTCAGTGTCAATCCTTCCGTGTAGGTTAATACATTATCGATGGCAAAGGCCTCTTCATGCATTGAAAAAGGATCTTTAATCATCTCTAATAGGAAGGAATCAAAGGGTTCGGTACGGATTTCATATTTATGATGATGCTTTAATTCGTTCAGAATTTTGCCTTTGATTACCGTATAGGCATAGTTGGAGAATTGTCCGTATTCTTCATTGAAATTCCCTAATGACTCCCATAAAGCGATCAAGCCTACTTGAAAATATTCTTCCTTATTTTTATAGATGGAAAGTGAGCGGATAATATGATGGATCATCGGGGTGAATTCTTCCGTTAGCGCTGAGAAATCTTTCATTAAGCAAGTCACCTTTAGAAAGTGCACTTTCCTGTATTCCCGGGTGCTTCTACCATAAATAAATCGATCGGATAAAGCCAAATGGCATAACCGAAAAATGGCGGTTATAACAAGTGGGTTTTAAAGGAGCTAAAGAGAACCTTTTTGATGAGAAAAGGATAATTAAGGAAATGTTGAGTGTGTGGGAGCAAATGAAAAAGCACATCCAAAGATTGGATGTGCCGAAACATGATGTACCGTTTGTCGAAAAGGGAGTTTGGAATGGCCTCATTTAAAACAAGGATATATTTTATAGTTCAACGTTGATTTCCACTTCAGGCACTCGCTTTCCGCGGGCGTTCCAGGTGCCCCTCGGCGCTCTTTGCGCCTGCGGGGTCTCCCCTTGCCACGCTTTTCCTGCAGGAGTCTCGTCCCTTCCGTTCCAATCAACTTTGTTTTAAAAGATAGAAATCCTTTTGTCCAGAGTTTTTTTGAGGCGGTGTAAAATTTAGATTTCCACTTCAGGCACTCGCTTTCCGCGGGCGGTCGGGGAGCCTCCTCGGCGGGCCTGCGGGGTCTCCCTTGCCTCGCTTTCCCGCAGGAGTCTCGTCCCTTCCGTTCCAATCAACTTGGTGTTTTAAAAGAAAAAACTGCTGGCTCGTCTTATTTCGAACCCTGTTTAAGACTAGTTTTTGCAGTCGTCGGAAAGGGTGCGGATTTCTGAAATCCACTCGATCTTTTTTTTATAAAAACCGTATTTGTTAACTTTGCGATTTTCTGAATCCAGCATCCTGTGCGTCTTTTTCAGTACAAAACATTTCTTCTGGTTTAGTTATTTCGTAATATTGGCCCGAAGGAATGTGATAAATTTTATTGCCTTTGGAATTTATATTCCCTTTAATTTGCGGGTTATTGCAAGACCCAATGGGCTTTTCCACGGATGCTTCTTTTGACTTCGAATCATCAAACCCTTTTGAAGTTGCATAATTTTCGATTGACCAAATACCGATTTCGTTTTGTTGGGCTTGTTTTTGAATATTTTCCAATTCATCAAGGTATTTCGTGTTCGGTGCATAAACATAGGCTACCCTTGCCAGTCCTTTTTCCAGCAGAAGTTTATTCACCATTTTACCATCAACATAAAAATAGGCCAGCAGCCGGCCGTATTTATCTCTTTCACCTATGTCGGTTTCTACTTCCACTTTAGAGCCAGAAGGCATGAGTTCCTTGGCGAACTTGCTTGCTTCAGGTCCAAAAGGCTGAACGGGCTTGGATGGGTGCACGGTTTCTGGAGTATCTATCAACAGGAGCCTGACCGTTTCTTGATTTCCATTAGTCATTTTGATTTTGACTGTATCTCCGTCAATAACTTTGATGATCTCGGCTGTGAATGTCTTGCCTTTTTCTTCATTTGAAGAGTCCGCACTGGATTGGGTGTCTTCGTTGGAAAGTGAATCTTCCTGTTTGGATTGATTGATCAGGTTATCTGAAGCTGCCTGGCAGCCAGACAACGTGATCAGGCAAAGCGCAGTAAGGAGAAAAACATTCAGGTAAGAATGTAAAAAGGAATTTCCGTTCATGATAAGTCCCTCCATTTATTAAGGTGTTTTCCACATCAGTCATGGATATATTCGGCAGGAATAATACTAACCTATAAAAATGTGAAAGAAAATGAAAATCTTTACATGCATCGCTACCCCAGATCAGGATAGTTTCTTATAATGATATGGTGGAGTAAGGGAGGCAGGCGGGTAAAATGATATTCAGGCTAGAAAATATTAAATATAAAGGGATTTTGAATATTGATGATTTGCAAATACCGGCGTATATGGTAACTTGTTTGACTGGGGAGAGCGGTGCAGGAAAAACCTCACTGCTACGATTATTGAACAGGATGGATGACCCGGATAGCGGTTCGATTTATTATCAGGATCAGTTGCTGGATGAATTCAACCCGATAGAGCTCCGGCGTAAAGTCACAATGCTTTCTCAGGCACCATTCTCTTTACCGGGTACGATTGAAGAAAATCTTCAGATTGGCCTGGAACTGACAGAACGGGAAAAAAAGGATAAAGAAGAATTGGTTAAAGCACTTGAAACCGTCCAGTTGCAGAAGTCCTTAGACGAGAGTGCGGAGAATCTTTCTGGCGGGGAGAAACAGAGACTGGCACTGGCGAGGTTACTTTTATTGAACCCCGAGGTGTATTTACTGGATGAGCCGACTTCAGCCCTTGATGAGGAAGCCGAGCTGACGGTCATGGGCCGTTTTTTAGAAAAAGTGAAGCGGGAAAAAGGAACGGTCATCATGATAACCCATTCAAAACAGCTGGCGGATATGTGTGCTGAACAGAGGATCGTTCTGAAAAAGGCGAAGGAGAGTGACTATTAATGGAGTCGAATGGGATAATAGATATTGAGTTCTGGCGTCTTTGTGCGGCCTACGTGTTTGTAGTGATTCTGCTCATAATCGTGAAATGGCGCGGGATTACACGGGAAAAGCAAATCATGCTCGCTACGGTGCGGATGACTGTCCAACTCATTCTCGCAGGATATGTTTTGACATATATCTTTGAAAATCCCCACCCGATACTTTCTTTAGGATTTTTATGTGCGATGGCCCTGTTTTCCATCCATAATATTTTTAAGCAAGTGTCCCATACTCTTAATAAGAAAATCAAGAGGATGGTTATCTTAAGTATGTTGTCAGGTCCCATGGCTGCCTTGTTTTATTTTAATGTGGTCGTGATCCATTTCACGCCATGGTATGAGCCGAGGTACTTCATTCCAATTGCAGGGATGATCGTGGGGAATGCCATGACCGGAGTGACATTGGCGCTTAAAAACCTCCATGATGGGATTAGCGGTAATCGTGAAAAGGTAGAAGCGATGTTGATGCTTGGAGCGACTCCAGCAAAGGCTGTGAAGAAATATGTGGATGCTGCATTCGACTCGGCTGTGCTCCCGACTTTGAACAATATGCTCGGGATGGGGATTATCTTCCTTCCAGGAATGATGACAGGGCAAATCATGTCGGGGATAAGCCCGCTAATTGCTATTGAGTACCAGATTGCGATTTTGATTGGGATTCTCGGAAGTGTTTCATTAACGGTGGCCCTCTTCATTATGCTGAGTTTCAGGGCTTTTTTCACCAAAAATGCGCAGCTGTCCATTTAATCATTGAAGAATCTGAAAAGTAATAGTTGCAGTTCCATCTATATTTTTGTACTATTTTGTAGGTACCAATAGTTTTGGTTTGTTTGTTGGGAATGATAATGCTATCCTGATAAGGAAAAGGGCATTTCTTTTTTCATTTGGATAGAGAAAAACCCCTTACATAACCTATTTTTGTTAATTTATCTTAAAGGAGATTGATCTATATGGTAGAAAAAACATTTACAGTAACTGCAGAAACAGGAATTCACGCTCGTCCGGCAACATTGCTTGTACAAGCTGCAGGAAAATTTGATTCAGAAATAAACCTTGCATATAAAGAGAAAAAAGTGAACCTTAAGTCCATTATGGGGGTAATGTCCCTAGGTATCGGCAAAGGGGCGGAAATTACGATTTCTGCTGAAGGAAGCGATGAAAACGATGCACTAAACACTCTTGCTGAAACGTTGAACAGAGAAGGATTAGCAGAATAATGTCCACTTTGATTAGTGGAATAGCAGCTTCAAACGGAATAGCCATCGCTAAAGCCTATCGACTGACTGAGCCAGATTTATCGATTGTAAAAAGAAGCATAGAAGATGTCGGGGCTGAAATATCCCGTTTTAAGGAAGCTATTCAAAAGTCAACAAATGAATTGGAAATAATCAGGGATAAAGCCGAAAAGGATCTAGGGGCCGATAAAGCCGCAATCTTTGACGCGCACCTGCTTGTTTTGGCTGATCCGGAACTTATCACTCCAATTCAGGATAAAATACAATCAGAAAACGTCAACGCAGAGTTTTCTTTAAATGAAACCGCAAGCATGTTCATTACGATGTTTGAACAAATGGATAATGAATACATGAAGGAACGAGCAGCGGATATCCGTGACGTCACGAAACGGGTGCTGTCACATCTTTTAGGTGTTCATATTCCTAATCCGAGCATGATTGCTGAAGAAGTGATCATCATTGCGGAGGATTTGACTCCATCCGATACAGCACAGTTGAATCCGGCATATGTTAAAGGATTTACGACCGATATCGGTGGACGTACATCCCATTCAGCCATAATGGCCCGTTCATTGGAAATTCCAGCAGTCGTTGGAGCGAAGTCAGTGACCTCTTCCATTGAAAATGGTGACTTGGTCATAATTGACGGGTTAAAGGGTGAAGTCCACATCAATCCCACTCCTGAACTCGTGAAACGCTACGAAGAGGAGCAGGAAGCCTATGCCAGGCAAAAAGCTGAGTGGGCGAAACTTGTTCATGAAAAAACCGTTACGAATGATGGCCATCATGTGGAATTGGCAGCCAATATTGGCACGCCGAAAGATCTGGAGGGCGTACATCAAAATGGCGGTGAAGGCATCGGGTTATATCGTACGGAATTTCTTTATATGGGCAGAAATGACTTTCCAAGTGAAGAAGAACAGTTCGAGGCATACAAAGCGGTGCTGGAAGGAATGTCAGGGAAGCCTGTAGTCGTCAGGACGCTTGATATAGGCGGAGACAAGGAGTTGCCTTATTTAGAGCTTCCTAAGGAAATGAACCCTTTCCTAGGCTACCGTGCGATTCGCCTTTGCTTAAATGAGCAGGAGATATTCCGGACCCAGCTCCGTGCCCTGCTTCGTGCAAGCATTTACGGGGACTTGAAGATCATGTTCCCGATGATTGCCACACTGGCTGAATTCCGCGAAGCTAAAGCAGTCTTGGCTGAAGTCAGGCAGGAATTGCTTGATAATGGTATTCAAGTTGCTGAAAAGATAGAAGTCGGAATCATGGTTGAAATCCCTTCAACTGCAGTGATGGCGGATATATTTGCTAAGGAAGTCGATTTCTTCAGCATAGGCACTAATGACTTGATTCAGTATACGATGGCCGCTGACCGAATGAATGAGAGAGTATCTTATTTATATCAACCATACAATCCAGCGATTTTACGCTTGGTTAAAATGGTCATAGATGCAGCTCATAAAGAAGGGAAATGGGCCGGAATGTGCGGGGAAATGGCTGGAGATGAAGTGGCCATCCCGATTTTAATCGGATTGGGCCTTGATGAATTCTCAATGAGTGCCACTTCGATTTTAAAAGCACGTTCTTTAATTAGCCAACTTTCGCTTGAAGAGATGAAAAAACTATCTCAGGAAGTTCTAGGGCTGGACACGAATGATAATGTGAAAGAAGCGGTTGTTAACGCTTTGAAGAAATAATTAAATCAGGAAAACAGCACCCCATCCATTAGAACCTTCGGATGGGGTGCTGTCCTGTAATTCTTGTTTAATTTAAAGAAAAAATGGTTTATTGCACCAAAATGGGGGTAAATAAAAAGCAAGCACAGTTGTTTAGCTCTTTTAGGGCAGCTGACATTCTCATTTCCCCCTTTGAAGCCGGTTGGTTATCCAACCGGCTATTTTTTTTTGCAAATAAAAAATCATAAGAATGATTATTCAGATTTTTCACTTTACGGTTATAACGATATAATGGAATTATATTTTTAAGAATATGGAGGTTAGATATGATATGGAATTACATTTGGAAAAGAAAAATGCCTTGATTTTAGCTTCAAGTCAAGGTTTGGGGAAGGCTATGGCAGCCGAATTGGTTAAAGAAGGAGCAAATGTCATGCTAGCCAGCCGTGATGGAGAAAAGCTAGCCGCCGTACAAAGGGAATTATCGCAGCTTGGGACGGGTAAAGTTTCTTATATGGTAACGGATATAACAAAAGCTGAAGATATTAAAAGCCTGGTTGCGCAAACCGCTGAAGAATTCGGCGGTATCGATATTCTTATTAATAATGCCGGAGGTCCTCCAGGAGGTTCCTTTTCAGATTTCAATGATGAAGAATGGCAACAATCTTTTGAACTTAATTTACTAAGCTTCATAAGGACGATCCGTGAGAGCTTGCCACATTTAAAAAAACAAGGCGGGAAAATCGTTAATATTGCTTCTTCATCCATTAAGGAACCGATTCCAGGACTGATATTATCGAATACATTCCGGACGGCAATCGTTGGTTTGTCGAAGACGTTGGCTTCAGAATTAGCACCAGACAGGATTTTGATCAATACAGTCGGTCCAGGAAGAATCGCAACGGATCGCGTTCAGCACCTTGATAAGATGAATGCAGAGAAACAAGGCGTCACTCCTGAGGAGATGACTGAACAATCCATTAACAAAATCCCTCTTGGGCGTTATGGGGAACCCGAGGAATTTGCAAAGTTCGTTACTTTCCTTGTTTCAGGTGCTAATACATATATAACGGGGCAGTCCTATTTAGTTGACGGAGGAATGATAAAGTCCATTTAAGTTTTTTTGAAACAAAATGATTGGGAGGAATCTGCATTGATGCAATCGAACAAAGTGATCGGCTTCATTGGTTTAGGAGTTATGGGAAAAAGCATGGCCGCACATCTGCTTAAGGCGGGGTATGGGGTATTTGTTTATACAAGGACGAAAGATAAGGCAAGTGAACTGCTCTCACAGGGAGCGAAGTGGGCAGATGCTCCAAAGGAAATTGCGCAAAATGCTAATGTGATCATTTCCATGGTGGGATACCCTAGTGATGTGGAAGAAATCTATCTTGGGGAAAATGGCCTTATCGAGAACGGGAAACAAGGAACTTATTTAATCGATATGACGACCTCGACTCCAACTTTGGCAGTGAAGATAGCAGAGGAAGCGAAGAAAAGGGGCATGGAATCATTGGATGCACCGGTTTCCGGTGGAGATATCGGTGCTCGTGATGCAAAGCTCACGATCATGGCCGGCGGGTCTAGTGAGGCATTTGAAGCGGTCCGGCCCATTTTTGATATCCTTGGCAGCAATGTTGTCCATCAAGGCCCGGCTGGCTCAGGACAGCATACGAAAATGTGCAATCAAATCGCCATTGCATCCAATATGATCGGAGTGACTGAAGCGATTTCCTATGCCAAAAAGGCGGGGTTGGATCCGGACCGGGTATTAAGAAGCATATCATCAGGGTCTGCCGGGAGCTGGTCATTGTCCAATCTCGTACCGCGGATGGTTGAAGGGGATTTTGAACCTGGTTTTTATATTAAGCATTTTATCAAGGATATGAAGATTGCACTTGATGAAGCGGAAAGAATGGGAATGGACGCTCCTGGATTAAGCCTGAGCAAATCCCTGTATGAGGGGCTGGCAGAAGCTGGCGAAGAAAATAGCGGTACGCAGGCATTATATAAACATTATAATTAAGTGCTAGCATTTCTTTATCATGAATAAGCTGATAGCGACAGCCTTTACAAAAAGGAGTGAAAGCTATGGGCGAATTCGATGATATCAATATGAAATTCCAGGAATTAGAAGATGGTCGATATATTGTAAGGATTGAAGGTTTTAAACGAGAAAAAACCATTCATCAAACAAAGCCCATTCGTTGGGATCTGAAATTAATGAATGAAAGTCCGCTAATCTTGCCGGTGAAATTCAGTCATATCGAAACGAATGCCGGTTTTCAGATACTGATGCGCGAATTGAAGAGCTTAGGCTTTTCAAAGCCGCGCTCCGCAAAGGAATTTGAAGAAGTGATGGCTGATTTACTTGGGTCCATCGTTGAAGTGAGCCTTACCACGACAAATAAGGAAGAAGGATATCGGGAAATTCGTTTTTTACGAAGATTGTATTAGTTGGCGGCAAGGTGAAAAAACTTAGGTAGCCTGACATCCTTGAACATTGGAAAGTGGCCTTCAATTGTCCATTCAATTGAAGGCCACTATTTTTTTGCGATTACTTTTTAGATAAAAAAGCTTCAATACGGTCCAAGGCCTTTTCCAGGGTCTCCATGGAATAGGCATAAGATATCCTGAAGTACCCTTCGCCAAGGGGAGAGAAGGCATCTCCAGGGACCACTGCCACTTTTTCCTGTTGAACAAGCTTGAGGCAAAAATCAAGGGAAGAGGCATAGCCTTCAGGCAGCTTTATAAAAAAGTAAAAGGCACCATTTGGTTTGACTATTTCCAGTTTCATCGCTTGTAAGCGGCTGTACACGTATTCCCGTCTCCGTGCATACTCAGTCTTCATGGGTATTGCATCATTTCTGCCTGCCGTCAATGCTGCCAAGGCAGCTCTCTGCGATATGGAGGCGGCACATGTCACATTGTATTGGTGAACCTTCAGGAGATGCTGAGAGATGGCTGCAGGCGCAAACAGAAGGCCGATCCTCCATCCGGTCATGGAATGGGATTTGGACAATCCGTTCAGGACGATGGTTTGTTCTTTTAAGAAAGTGGCAATCGAAACATGCTCCTGATCGAATACCAGCTCACTGTATATCTCATCAGCCAATATGAAGATGTCCTTGCCCCTGGCAAGTTCGGCAATGTCCAATAATTCTTCGGCAGTTAATGTAACCCCGGTCGGATTCGATGGATAGGGCAGAACGATGCACCGAGTGTGTTCAGTTATGTACTTTTCAAGTATATCTGCCGTCAAACGGAATCCATTTTTTGTTGTATCGGCATAAACAGGTGTTGCGCCGCACATCTTAATGATGGGTTCGTATCCCGGATATACCGGACCTGGTAATATTACTTCGTTCCCTGGGATGAGGATCGTCCGAAATGTAATGTCTATGCCTTCGCTGGCACCAGAGGTCACGATCACTTCAGTCGCCGGATCATAGTTAAGCTTGTATTTATCTTTTACATAATTTGAAGCGGCTTCCCTTAATTCCATATAGCCCGCATTGTGAGTATAAACGGTATAGTCATTATCGATGGCTTGTTTTGCCGCTTCTTTAATATGCATCGGAGTTGGAAAATCAGGCTGCCCTATCGTTAAGGAAATGGTGCCTTCGATATCAGCGACCATATTGTAGAATTTACGGATTCCTGAAATTTGAACGTCTTTTACTAGAGGGTTTATTAAATGTTCCATCTATGAATATCCTCCCTTTTCTAACTACATGAATGATGTCCTGTTTGACTCATTCATTCTATTTTATCATTTAGTTTGGAGGGGGAGAAAACTTTTTGTGATTAATGAATTAAAGGTATAATGTATGATAAGAAAATTTTGAGGGTTGATACATATGATAAGGACTTGCGCAATTACTTCAAATCATGAAGTCAGTTTTGGTTTACCGCTAACGGAAATGGATAATCCGGAAATCGAGTGGTACTGGGTGGATTTTTCCAATCCCACAAACAAGGAAATCGAACTTTTAACCAATCATTTTCACTTTCATCCGCTGGCAATTGAAGATTGCCTGGATGATTTTAATCAACGTCCCAAAATGGATTTTTATGAAGGCTACCAATTTCTTGTGATTCATGCTTTAAGGGAGAAGGTATTTAAAGCAGTGGAATTGGATATGTTTGTTGGTGAAAAATGGATAGTCAGTTTTCATAAGGAAGATTTACTTGAACTGGAAAAGGTATGGGAAGAAATTGCCGGTAATAAAATGTTAAAGCAAAGTCCATTTTTCTTATTGCATAGGATAATTGACAGGATCGTCGATGAATTCTTCCCGCCTGTTTATAAAATTGAAAGCGAATTGGGCAGCATAGAGGAAAATACTGAAAATGACGCGATTAACGAATTGATGGATCAGCTTTTCGATTTACGTACAGATATGTCCAGGCTCCGTCGGACCATATTGCCGATGCGTGATTTATTGTACAGAATGATTTCATCGGAGCGTCTGAATTACTTGAAAGATCAGCATCTTTATTTTAATGATGTGTACGATCATCTTCTTAAATTGACTGAAATGCTTGAATCGTATCGAGATTTTTCGTCCGATATCCGTGATAGCTATTTATCTGTGAACTCTAATAATATGAATTCAACGATGATGACATTGACTGTCATCACTACCATTTTCATGCCGCTGACCTTCATAGTGGGCGTATATGGGATGAATTTTGAATATATGCCGGAATTAAATTGGCATTATGGCTATTTCCTCATTCTTGGAACGATGGGCGGTATCGCCTTGATGATGTTTTTATTCTTTGTAAAAAAAGGTTGGCTCAATCCTAAGAAAAGGTCGCGAAAGAGATAAGACTCAGTTGAGAAATTGGTGAGTATTCAGTATTTTGTTTGCGCGGCAGAGGTTTATATCGAAGGGATAGGCATACGAACGGCGGAATGACAGTGGTGAAAAATGAGCTTGGAATAAGGGGGACTCAGATGGGTCCCTTTTTTGTTTGGGCTTTAATGAATGATCACTTCTGGATTTTTTTATCCATGCTCTAAACAAAAGAAATATTTAACCGAATTATTAGGTATGAGTTCATTGATGAAACCATGATATTTTTCCTGGCGGTTTAATGATTTATGGAATTTTGAAATGAAAAGGCAGAAGGGCGAGATGAAACAATGGAAGCAAATAAAGGAATATTACTGGAAAGTGGAACGAATGAGCTTGAGATAGTGGAATTCGGTCTCGGAAAGAATAAATTCGGCATTAACGTAATTAAGGTGAAGGAAATCATCAATCCTGTCCCCATCACGCTTGTCCCTCATTCCCATCCAAATGTGGAGGGAATCATCGAGCTTCGCGGAGAAGTACTGCCAGTTGTGAATGTCGCGGATGCTTTAGGGTTTCCGCCATCTGAAACTCCTGAGCAGGATAAATTCATAGTGGCTGAATTCAATCAGCAAAAAGTGGTTTTCCATGTCCATACCGTAACACAGATCCACCGTATTTCCTGGTCCCAAATCGAAAAGCCTTCGGATATGTATCAGGGCCTTGAAAGTCAGATTATCGGAGTAATAAAATTAAATAGTGAAATGTTACTGTTACTCGACTTTGAAAAAATAGTGGTCGAAATCAATCCAGAATCAGGAATAAACATCCAACAGGTAAAAAAGCTTGGTATCCGTCAAAATTCTGACAAGAGAATCCTGATTGCTGAAGATTCACCATTACTGAGAAAGCTGCTGTTCGATACATTGTCAGAAGCAGGATTCAAGTACTTGGAGTTTTATGAGAATGGACTTGATGCATTTAATTATCTTGAGAATTTGATTGAATCAGGAAAAGTGGTTGAAGATGAAGTGCAACTGGTGATTACCGATATTGAGATGCCTCAGATGGATGGACATCATTTGACTAGAAGAATAAAGGAAAACGGGGAACTCGCTGGGCTGCCGGTGATTATTTTCTCTTCATTGATTACTGACAGCCTGCGTCATAAAGGTCAGGTCGTAGGGGCTGACGCGCAAATCAGCAAGCCTGAAATTGCAGAGCTTATAAAGTTGATAGACAGATTGGTATTATGAATGTGAAAACGGGCCGATGAGGCGTTACCTCACGGCCCGTTTGGTTTATCAATGATCAATACTTGGAACCTTTTCCTAAAAAGGTAGATGGGAATGGATTGTTAAAAGGTTGCTTGACCGCCCTGCGCCCGTGAGCCCTTTTCTCGGTATTGGTTGTGTTCGGTTGTTTTTCACCTGCTTGTCCAACGTAAGATTGCAGGATCTGTTTGGCCTTGGATAATGACAACGCGGCTTTAGGGTTCCGTATGGAGGCTGCCCGGCTGCCGAGGTGGGGTAGTTTTTTCAAATCTTCCTTAGTGGGAGGTAAATGAAAAACATATGATCCGCATTCGACAATGACGTCGGATTGCTGTGCTGCAAAGCGAGGGTTATCAGAGAAATGAAGTCCAATCTTCTTCGCTTTTCCTTCTTGCATAAGCTTGCTTAATGCGAGCCGTTTTAAATTATATAAATTCTTTGGCTCCAATGCAGTCTTTGCATGTTTATTGACAATAAACACGGCTTGGGCAAGGGAGTTTATCGAAAACTCATCCCTTTCAGAATGTCCTTTCGTTTGGTTCATTAGTGGAAACTCCTTTTCTTAATAAGGTTAGAAGGACGTTACATACAGACTTCCTTCAGGAAAAAACTGTTTTATATATTGGTTGAAATAGAGACGGGTGTGCAACCAGGCAGAAAATAGTGAAAAAATTAAGCATGTACACCTCTCGGGTATGACCATCATTTCCCAACACTTTACCATCTATTCATTTTCATATTATACCACTTCAAAATATATAGGGAAGTAAAATTCAATCGGACTCCTTTTGGTCCAAGAAAAAGAAGGCGTTTATGTCGCCTTCTGTCCAACTCTTATTGAGTGTAGATATTGATATTTTCAGATACCCCAGCCTGGGCGCCGAATTGTTGTTGCTGGTAACCCTGAAAGCCTTGATAGGGAGGGTACGCTGGATAAGCAGGGTAAGGAGGGTAGGCGGGCGGGTATGGAGGAGGATATGGAGGATAGACAGGTGGACGGTTATTGAATAGCAACGGTCCAATTGCCAATCCTGCAACAAAAGCTACAGGAGCCAATAGAGGAAAGAAAGGAAAGAAGCGCTCGTCATTCCAATATTCAGGTCCATATTCATTCCCATATGCATTTCTGTAATCGTTCGGCAGCATTATGGTCTGTGGATAGTGATAGTAAGGTAAATACTGTGTTTGCATAATTAGCCTCCTTTTCTCAAATTCTTTACATAGTATGGATTTTTTTAAGAAAAGAGCCTGTTTCATCTTAATCTGTTATAATGAATCTACTTATGATAAAAATTTGGGGTGACCTTGATGGATCGGTTTAAAAGCATTTTTGCAGTCGGTTTTGGAGGAGCGGCTGGAGCGATATTGCGTTATTGCGTAATCTTGACTGCCGGCCATTCCTTCTTCCCGCTTGGAACCCTCTTAATAAATATAGTAGGCAGCTTTTTACTTGGAATGATAAATGGGTATTTCGCCTCGAAAAAGAAATCATTTGTTTTTTTGGCGCTGGGCAGCGGGTTTTGCGGCGGTTTTACCACGATGTCCACATTTTCTCAGGAAGTGGTGAATCTCCTGCAAACTTCTCTGCCATTGGCGGGAATGTATCTTGGGGCCACGCTTTTATTTGGTTTGGCCGCTGGTTTCCTTGGACTGGGCCTGTTTAAAAAACGGAGAGGTGAGACTCTTTGATTGAGGTTCTTTCAGTTTTTATAGGAGGCTTTTTTGGGGCGGCCTCTAGATATGTCTTGCAGATTATTTTTAATAGGCTATTGCCAGCCGTCTCGATACCCGTTAGCATTTTACTGATTAATCTTATAGGATCCTTTGGGCTGGGAATGGTGTTGCCACAGAAAGAAAGCTGGGCTTTATCTTTGCAGGTTTTTCTGACGATAGGTTTCCTGGGCGCTTTTACGACCTTTTCAACATTCAGTATGGAAACCCTTGAACTTATTAGAAAACACCGTTATATAGATTGCCTTATCTATATAACGGTGTCTGTTTTAGGTTGTATCGGCACTTTCCTATGTGGCTATTTAATTATGGTATGACCTTTATGGCAATTACCACGGGTACTGGTAAAAAAAACCTGGTTTTCTCAGATATACATCTAATGCTATAATTCATAAGAGTCGATTACAAATGATTCATGGCAACAAGTTGTTTTATCCGCACAGGTTTTGTTAATAAGTCTGGCTGTTTTCCCCTGTGTTCTTTTTCTATCATTTTTCGGCTTGGAATTCGTAAACAGTTAACTCCGGACGTGAAAGAAAACGATAGGGGAGACGGGTAGTGCCAAGGCCTCTATTAACATGTAAGGTTAATGAATCGATTTCATACGTGCCTTCCCGGTACTTTTCAGCGTATGGGGGAGTTACTAGGGCACCGGCGAAGGGAATTTGCACTTGACCTCCATGACTGTGACCGCTTATTTGATACTGGATGTCGTAAGTCCTTGATATGTCGGCAAGGTCAGGGGCATGTGAAAGCATGATGGTGAACACTTCTTTCGGGATGCCTAAAAGGGCTTTTTCAAAATCCGGCTTTCCTAGCATGGCATCATCAACACCGGCAATGATTATTTCTTCAGCCGATAATAAGGTTATCTTAGCTGAGGTATTTTGCAACATGGTAAAATGGGATTTTTCCATGATATCGCTGTAAATTTCTGAGCCATATCCCCCATGATCATGGTTACCATAGATGCTGAATTTTCCAAGCGGCGCTTTGAGCTGATTCAAAACGAGAGGGATTTTCTGGTGAGCCTTGTATTTATTAGGCTGGTCCATTAAATCACCAGTAAATAAAATAACATCAGGGTCCAGTTCGTTTATCTTATTGACAATTGCTTGTAAATCTTTAAGCTGAAATTGGAAGCCTAAATGCGTATCGCTGAATTGGACCATTTTCATGCCATGAAAACCTTTTGGGATAAGCGGATGGCTGATGATTTTATGCTTGGTTTCCAGCCATTTCGGCTCCAAATTATGGGCATAATAGTTTCCGCCAATACCTAAACCGGTTAAGGTAGCCAAAGTACCAAGACTTTTCTTTAAGAATGTTCTTCTGGAAATGGGTTTATTCAAATTAATCAACCTATCTAATATAAAAATGTTACTTCCTCATACTAACAAACAATATACATAAATTGAAGAAAATATCTTCTATAAGCCTATGAAAAACATGTAAACTGGGGTTTGATGAAACCGTATCCGGTTTGAAATTGAACATCTATACGGAGGTAACATGATGACCGAACCAATGTTTATTACACTGATTATACTTCTATGCGCGATTGCGCTTTTTATACAAGGAAAATTTCGAGCAGATTTAATTGCACTTAGTGCACTATCCATTCTGGGGTTACTGGGGATTCTTACATTGGATGAACTAGTGGCCGGTTTTGCGAATCAAGTGGTCATCATGCTGGCTGGGCTATTTATAGTCGGTGCCGGCCTGTTAAATACAGGAATCGTGGAAAAGGCAGGAAATAAGTTGTTGGGTTTATGTGGGGGCAGTGAATGGAAATCGCTGCTTATCGTCATGCTGACAGCAGGAATATTAAGTGCTTTTTTAAGCGGAACTGGAATTGTTTCCATACTGCTACCGCTCGTCATGAGCATGGCCTTACAACAAAAAACAAGTCCGACAAGGTATTTATTACCCCTTGCCTATGCAAGCAGTATTGGAGGGCTATTAACACTTACAGGTACTCCCTCCAATATGATCGTCGCTGATGTATTACGGCAAAATGGAATAGGGAATTTATCATTTTTTGATTTTACACCTGTGGGCTTAGTCGCCTTTGCAGCAGGGTTATTCTTCATGTTGACACTCGGACGCCTGTTGCTTCCCGAGAAGACCATTGCCGCGAACAATAGTGTAAAGGGACTGTCGGCAGGGGAGCTTGCCGGCATGTACAAAGTATATGACCGATTGCATTATCTGCATATACCCGCTACTTCCGATATTGTTGGGGAAAGGCTGTCGGACCTCCAGCTTCCTATTCAGTATGAATTGACTTTAATTGAAATCCAGCGGAAGCCAAAGGATAAGCAATTGCCGCTGTTGCAAAGGCAGCAGACGATTTCAGCCAGGGCGGATGAGGTTCTTCACCCTGAAGATATCATTTTGGTGTTTGGAGAAGAAGAAGCAGTTGAGAGATTGGCACTTAACTATGAACTGGAATTTAAACATTTCAATACCGAACAAATAAAGAAACATTTTCTTAGCAGTAGATTTGGATTGACGGAAATATTGATCGTCCCGAACTCGGATTATGAAAATCAAACTTTGATTGATGTCCATTTTCGTGAGAAATACCAATGTAATGTACTGGCAATCAATCGGAATGGCGAATATATTCAAGCGGATGTCGGAACGGAACGCCTGAAACCGGGGGATGCAATCCTGATACATGGAGAATGGGAGAACATTGAAAGGATTTCCTCGGATTTGCAGGATGTCATCGTTATTGGGAGTACATCGGAAGATGGCTCTCCGGTGCATTCCAAGGGCAAAGCTTGGATTTCCTTGGGAATCACTGCTTTGATGGTCATTCTTTTATCGATGGAGTCCGTCCCTGCTGTACTGTCGGTATTGACGGCCGCATTGTTGATGGTGGTTACTGGCTGTGTCCGTTCGATGGAGGATGCTTACCAAAAGATTAACTGGGAACCTGTGCTATTGATAGCCGCCATGTTCGGAATAACGGCTGCATTGGATAATACGGGTGGAGTGAGAATGATAAGTGATTGGCTGGCCGTTTTATTCAGTAATATCGGAGCACACGGCATTTTAGCGGTCTTTTACCTCCTGACACTAATCCTGAGCCAATTCATCCCGTATGGAGCCGCGACGGTTATCATGACGCCCATCGCCCTGACATCTGCGGTTAATCAAGGAATCGATCCACTTCCTGTGTTTCTATGCCTTGCCGTTGCTGGCAGTTTGGCGTTATCCACTCCAAGGGTTGCCACTACCAACGCGCTTGTCATGACGGCAGGTGATTACAAGCATAAAGATTTTATCATGATCGGGATATCCATACAGATCTTCATTGGCGTTATCATGGTGATCACGATACCATGGTTTTTCCCTTTCTGATCAGACCGAAGGCATTGTTCCATATATGGACAATGCCTTCGGTTTCTTTGAATTAATCGCAGGGAAAGTAAGCATCGCAGCAATCGACAATTTTTTAAGTCCCCTTAAAGTATTCAATGCATACCATGCTTTTCTTTTGCATCTGCGGATACAAGCTCAATCGTTTCTTTACGTTAGCATATATAGGTTTTTTATCTTGATGATGACACAGATATGCATCCTAATCACATCAAGTTTTATTAATTCTATTTAAAACCATGAAGACTTTAGGCAAAGGGTTCTATCTAAAAGTTAAACAAAGTTGATTGGAACGGAAGGTACGAGACTCCTGCGGGAAAAGCGA
>NZ_JVPL01000022.1:0-29511 GCF_001054655.1 Bacillus sp. 220_BSPC | reverse complement strand
GGGGTTCAGAATTTTTTAATTCCGAACCCCTTTTGTCTACAAACTGAGGCAATTAATTTATTAATTGTCTTTTTGCTGTTTTGTTAGTGTCATAAACGCACGCCCCCTACTTAGCCTGCTCCAGGGTCATTCAGAACTTCCTGACCCCCGTCTCCCATAGGGGAGTTTTTAATTTTTTCCCAATCCTCTATAAAGTCTTAAGCATTAAACATCGGTTGCGTTGTAGCGGGACAAATCGTTTTAACGGAACAAATAGATGAAAGGCTAATAGTGAAATTACCCATTGCTCTGTCAGTAACTATCACTTGTCCGGTAACAGCATCAAAACTGTGTAACTCTACAAATATAGGTTTAAATGGTTCAGCGGTTGTAGTGAATCCAATGATTGAACCTATGGTAGAATTTCTTAAAAACTCACTTATTTGTTGTCGGGTCTGACATGCTTGTCCAATTGGCGAAAATCTTTTTTGTTTATGCCCTTTGTCCTTTGCTTTATCACAGCAGATGAGTTATCATGGCTGGATGAATTATGACCGCAGAATGGATAATGACGGCATAAAAAATCATTACTTAAATTCATAAATATCACTCCTTTTTCTACTATATATAAGAAAAAACAAAACATACTTGTACAAATTTACTAAATTCCCTGCCTTTATCGGATCCGAGTGTTTCGTAATCGTTACAAAGTTGGAAAAGAGTTTGTGAAAGAATGTCCTTAAACTAACGGGTGGATTTTGGAACAAACAGGAATTGTTTTACGTGTTATAGAAAGTCATATTAGGGAGGGATCCATAGATGTCAAACCTTGATAATGAAGAAATGCTAACAGGAGGGAATGTTTCTGATGTTTATCGTTCAGGAGATACTGTGCGACGGGAATTAAAGCCTGATAGTCCCAAAATTCATAAGCTATTGAAGCATTTGGAGAATAAAGGTTTCAGTTATGCACCAAAGTTTTTAGGTATTGATGAAAAAGGAAGAGAAATATTATCATTTATTGAAGGAGAAGCTGGTAATTATCCTTTAGAGGAATACATGCGGTCAGACGATGTCTTAATGGAAATAGCGAAAATGCTCCGTCTTTATCATGATTCTGTCAGTGATTTTTCATTTGATGACAGCTGGCAACCGATAGATAACACCCCACAACAACCTGAGGTGCTGTGCCATAATGATTTTGCCATGTACAACATTATTTTTAATCATAAAAAACCAATGGGTATTATTGATTTTGATGTTGCTGGACCTGGTCCAAGACTTTGGGACATAGCTTACACACTGTATACTTGCGTTCCCTTAAGCAGATTTCATCTTTCTGAAGCAGGTGAGAAAGTTTATTACCATTCATTACAGCATGGCACCCGTATAAAACAAAGAGTCAGATTGTTTCTTGAATCTTACGGTGAGGGAATAGAAGCAAACTATTTGGAAATGGTATTGCTGCGATTAGAAGGGTTATGTAAAACAATTACAAGAAAAGCCAGTGAAGGGGACATTGCTTTTCAAAAGATGATAAAGGAAGGGCATGTTGAACATTATCAAAACGATATTAATTTCATTCGGAAACATGGAGAGGAATGGATGTAAGGGTGGGCTATTGTTGAATTAACGGGTGCTTTACTTCAATAAGGGTTTTAATCACAAGAAAAGAATCCATTTCGATCAAACTTTTTTCAAAATGGATTCTTTTTATTTACGTTAATATGTGGTTCAGGAGAGGATTTTGATCAGTCTTGATTCTAAAATTACACATGGATCTTAATTAGTTCTATATTTTTATAAATGGACTTATGATCATTAATCAGCACCTATATATTCAACTCTTAGGGGATTTTTCACCTGATAATTATCCTCATGATTCATCGCATCTTTGAAAACTTCATGCCTTTGCCCTTTCCTAGTTTCTTCAGAAAAGAGAGTTCGAGCTACAGAACATATTCTCATATTTTCCCTTCATCCGTATCATATCTTTTTTGTGATACACACTTAAAACCAGACCAAACAAGAAGGCGTTGATCATCGCTGATAAAGCACCATAACTCATAAATGGCAGGGATACGCTTATTATTGGTAATAAGCCGAGAGACATTCCGATACTGACAGTTACCTGTGCAGTGAATATGGCAAAACTGCCAGAAACAAGCATTTTCCCAAATGGGTCTTTCACCGTTCGGAATATAAGGGAAATTCGCCAGATCATCCATAAAAACAGCAGACCAATGAACAATGCCCCGGTCCAGCCAAGCGTATAGGTAATGGTTACAAAGATGAAATCCGTCATCATTTCATTAGAAAAATCAAATGCTCCAAGGGAACCAAAATGGCCAAACCATCCGGCATCCTCAATTAGCCTTTCTAGTTTCAAATATATATACCCCGATGTCTCACTGAACTTTTCAGGCGTAACGAAGGCAAAAAGTCTCTCAAATTGATAGGCCCTTATATTTTTCAAGGATATAAGCAGAAGTGAAACACATGTAGTAAGCAGGACCGTTGCAGTGATAAGGATTTTCCTTTTATTTAGTCCGCTCTTCCAGACCATGACAGCGACCATCAATGAATAAAGCGCCACCGCCTGCAAGTTGACTGTAACCATAAACAAAAAGGCGGAACAAATGTATAAAATGGCAGCCAAATAAACATTCATCTTTTTTGATTGCAGCATTCCGGCCCAGGCAAGCAGTAAAAGCGGCAGAACCACAATAGAATCGACCGAAAATAAACCCATAATATTAATACGAGGACTGCCGTTCACTAAAACATTGGAATAATGGAACTGAACAAGAATCAGACAACCTATCGTAAAGAAAGCCCAGCCCCATCTCTGAAGTTTCCGATAATCGAAAAAAAGAAGGACACAGGCCAAAATGACACTTCCTGTGATAGAATATACCTGCTTCAGCACGGAAAAGGAATGACCATTCTTAAATAAGAACCAAAACAAAAACAGACCCGAAGCTGACATGAATAGAAACATGCTCATTAGCTTCCAATCAATCTTCGGCCTGTGCAGCTTGTCCATCTTCTGTCCAATGACAGCGGGACTTCCCATTTTTCGGACAGCCAGTTCCTCTGCTTCATCCTCTGTATATCCTTTTTTGACCAGTTCAGTTTTAGCTTGATGCAAATGGGCCTTTAATTCAGCTTCTATATATTTTTTTGCTTCTTTTGATCGGATATATGACGAAACCTCATCTAAAAAATGATTGCTTCTCAATTGGTTCCTCCTCCTTCAAACGCTGTCCGCCAACGAGCAGAGGCGGAATCACTTTTAGATTCCTTTTTCTTTAGCCACTTTTTCGCACGTTCATCCAAGGAATAGAGCTTTCTTTCTTCCGTTTCCCAACAAGACTGGATCCAGCCTTCCTTCTCAAGCTCATGCAAGACAGCATATAAGGAGCCTTCGTTATTTTCAAATTTCCGGATGCCTTTCTGGTAAATAGATTCGTTAATCTGATAGCCACTTTTTTCCTCATCTAATGATCTAAAAATACCAATCAAAATGTCTTCCCTACTCACATCCTGCTTTTCTATAACAGTATGGATGGAGTGTCTATGGTTTTCCGTGAATTTTAAATCACGAAATGTATGCTTTTTCATAGCCGATTTCAAACGCGCTAATTTATCTTCCATCGGTGGATTCCTCCCAATAGGTTTTTAACCTTCTTTTCGCCTGGCGCATCCTGGTCTTTACCGTTCCAAGTTTGACTCCGGTAATTTCAGAAATTTCCTTGAGCTTCATTTCCTGAAAATAGTGGAGATAAATAAGCCCACGATACTGGATAGGCAGCTCCATAACTGCAACAGCAAGCTGCCTGTCTTCATCCTGCTGAATGACCTCTTCTTCCACATTATCGGTAGAAGTCCAATCTTGCTCCTCTTCCGCAGTCGAAACTTTTCGGAAGTACCAGCTTTTCCTATAATCCTTACAATGGTTAATAGCAATTCTCCAAAGCCACGTCCTTATATTTGATTGTTGGTTATACGTGGGCAGAGCCTTATAGCATTTGATGAAAATCTCCTGTGTCAGGTCCTCTGCAACAACTGCATCTTTTACATAGGAATAGACCAATTGCAGAATATCCTGGCCATAAAGGGACATCATTTCATCAAGTAAGGATTCGTCATCTTTCATTTGAGACCATTTCAACACAAACTCCTCCAAAACAGTTCACACTTCCTTCCCTAGATATATAGACGATAGTACTTATATGAAGGTTTTCTTTTTTTAAAAATTATCCCTTTGTTACTATGGAGTACAACTGAAAATCTTGAAAACATTTTAAGAATCAGAACAGGAATAGTAGAATATATCCTTCCCTGACAAAATGCAATCAGAAAAGTTAAACCATTTATAAACATGATAAATCGAAATCACTACTTTCTTGAATAGGAGAGAAGGGATTATTTGTAAGTGAGTCGAAGTTAATTACATTAAGGAGAAAGAAAATTATAAAGAAAGCGGGAGATCTATTGGATACAAAAGAGGTATTGGGGCGATTCGAACAGGTGTCTGCATACTATATTGAAGAGATAAGTAAATATTCGCTGGATGAGTTTACGAGAAAGCCTTCTGAGGATGAATGGTCATTAGGTCAAATGTACAATCATTTAATAAAGAGTACCCTTCATCTTCATTTGAAAGCCATTGAGCAATGTGTTAATGGCACTACTTCCGATGGCGGTGAAAAAACAGAAATAGGCGAATCGATTTTCAAAGAAGGGACGTTTCCTCCAATCAGGTTAAAAGGTCCGGATACACCGGATTTCACACCGCCAAATCCTACAGGCAAAGAAGAAGTAAAGGAAGGACTGCTTCAAATCGTTGTGAAAATGCAAGAGATAGAGAGAAAGCTCTCTGACATTCCAGCCAGCCAGAAAGTTCAGCACCGGAGAATGGGATACTTAAATGCAGAGGAATATTTTCAGCTAATCGAAATGCATTTCCGGCACCACTTTCGGCAAAAAGAACGTATCGATCAGTTTCTTTTAAAAGTAAGTAAGTAAGTAAGTAAGTAAGAGTAACGAAAAAAGCCCAATTTCTCAATTTTAATGCTGAGAAATTGGGCTTTTTAATATGTTTATTGAGAGGGGCAGGATAGTGGAATAAATATATCAAATATAAGTATTAGGGGGAGTTGAATGAAAATGAATGACGAAAAAATGGGTTCGGCCAGTGGAGTGGTTATCGCTGTAAGTAAAAGTGATAAACACACATTCAGTAAGGAAAATTGCAATAGCATAAAACTGTTGAAAGGTTTGGGCGTTGAAGGAGATGCCCATTTAGGTAAAACCGTTAAGCATCGTTCACGTGTAGCGGCTAACCCCAATCAACCTAATCTCAGGCAAGTTCACCTAGTTCACTCAGAATTATTAGATGAATTAAAGGATAGGTTTAATGTTGCAGCTGGACAAATGGGTGAAAATATTACGACAAAAGGTATCGATCTGCTTGAATTACCGAAGGATTCGTTACTATATATTGGGGAAACGGCAGTTATTAAAGTAACAGGCCTGCGAAATCCCTGTGCCCAAATTGATCAATTTAAATCTGGACTAATGAACGCTGTTTTAGACCGGGATCAGCAGGGGAACTTGATACGTAAAGCAGGTATCATGAGCATAGTTTTGGAAAGTGGTGAGGTTCACCCCGGAGACCAGGTTAGAATTCAATTACCGCCCTTACCTCATGCACCACTTGAGAGGGTTTAATGTTTTCTTATAAAACTGTTTTTATTTTATATAAAACCATTAGGGGGTTGAAGAGGCAGCCTTTTTCTTATGCCATTGAAAGTACGTAAGCGGCAATAAAATTCAACAAGAAATTCGTTTGAATTACAGGTAAATTATGGTATTGTGAAATTAGAGGTGATTATTTGAGGAAATGCTTTCTTTTTATAAGCCTATTTTTTGTTTTATTCTTTTTAAACGCTTGTTCATCAAATCCTTCTCTGGAACTAGTAGATGCGAAAGTTGATATTGTTAAAGATGAAAATTTGCTTGGGGCAATTGGGATAACTGAAGGGGAAAAAAAGGGAGATAAGCTGATCCCGACAGCTTTATTTTATGAATTCACCATTAAAAATACAGGTAATAAAACAGCAGGTATTGAAGAAGTTGATAAAGGAATTGAAATCAAGATTGAGCCTAAGGATAAATTAAAAGCAGTGTCAGAGGACGTCATGGGCTTCAATATTTATAATCCTGAAGATTATAACGGGAGTGGTGTAGGGTTCGGTCATTCTTTTTTCTCAGTTCTTAAGCCTGACGAAAAGGGTGAGTATACTCTTAACTATGATTTAGGTGTAAGCGAAAAAAATTCCCAAGTTCCATTGCTTGTACCTTCAAAAGAAGAATTAGAGAAACTAAGGGAGTATGCATTTGATGCTTTTTTAGTTGTAACAATTGAAAATGAAGAAATAGTAAGAGTCGACCTGAATAAATATAAAAACTAACAGGTGCTTTTTGAAGATCGGAGCTGTCTTTAAGATAGCTTTTTCTTTATGCAACTAAGAGAATGGAGGTTTTAGATGGACACTAAAATATTATATTATAAGAAATTTGAAGGTAGTGTAAAATCTATCGACTATGTTAATTGGGCTATACATATGCTGGAGAAAGATTTTTCAACACAGTCATTAAATATTCTATCTTCCTTTAGTGAACCATTAAATATTTTTGAAGTTGAAGATTATTTTTCAAGAATTATAAGGGAATTGAGTTTGCAGGAACCATTACACGAAGAATGTGCAAAGTATTATCTTTATGATTTATTAAGTAAAATAATAAATGGTGAAGAGGATGTTCTTGAAATTGCTTATGAGATATACTACGTAACCCGTGAACATTTCACTAATGAAGAATTATCGGTATGGTATGATATCAGTGAAAAAATTGATGACTATCGATATGGTGATAACATTACAAAAATAACCAAGGGCGATTTAATTGCCGCAATCGTGTCAGAAGCTAAGAAACAATTAAATAGCAATTTGAATTTAAACTAACAAAAAAAGAATTTCCACTATACTTCAAAATTCATAATCAATCAATAACTTGGGAGTTGCTTTGGCAGCTCCTTTTCGTTTGTAACAAACGGGGGGAGTTAGATCAAGAAGGAACTATGGTAAAATAAAACAATATATTAGAAAACTATAAAAGCTTTACACATGGGGGATTTTATTTTAATAGTCATAGTTGCAAAACTACAATACTAAAACCAATGAGGATTTATGCAAGAAACAATTAATCAATTTTTAGGAAGTGATTTCAATGGGCAATGTTATTTGGCAAGAAGACAGTGATTATTACAAATTAGCACCATTAACTGATGAGATGGTTAAAAAAGCAGAAGAAAAACTGAAAATAAAATTACCACAATCGTACATAAATATCCTCAAAGATCAGAACGGGGGATATATAAAATTCAACTCGTATCCTACTGACGTTCCAACATCGTGGGCTGATGACCATATTAACGTTGACCATATTTTTGGCATAAGTCAAGAAGACGGTATATTAAAAAGCGAATATTTTATAGAAGAATGGGAAATGCCACAAGGGCTGGTTTTGTTTAATGGTGATGGCCATACTTGGATTGCTTTTGACTATCGCCATGTTTCTTCTGAACCTCCGATTGTTTATATAGATAATGAAGAAGAAAAGATTATAAAAATAGCGAACCATTTTGATGAATTTTTAGAAGGACTATATACGGAAGAATCCGAACCGTTTGATGAGGTTGAGCCTCAGATGGAGGGATATAGCAAAGAGGATTTTGAAACCCTTATACAAAAAGATAATGTAGAGGAAATAAGTAGTGTAATTACATATCTGTCGCAATTTGAGTCTGATGTAGATTGGGTAAGTAAGCAATTTATGATATTGAGTAAACATCCTGATAAATACTTAAGAAGTGATATTGCTAACACTGTATGGAATTTTTTAACTTATCGGTTAGATAATGAAACAATCCATGAATTTATTGAGGTTTTCAAAAATGATACAGATATTGATGTGCGAATGTACGCTGAGATGATTATCGAAAAACTTAACTATTCATATGAAGATTTGAAAAAGGATTTAGGTTTTGATAATAGAGTCAGTTTTTCTTATCAAGACCACATTTATCACATTAATGATCATTCTGGCCAATGGCATCTCTCAGATTATGAATTCGATTTACAATCGTTTAGTACAACGGAGGAGCTTCTACAACAGGCAACATTGGATGGAAAGTCTTTAGAGGAAATATGGGGTAATGTGAAAATATTATATGTTGGCTAATTAACTGACAAGCTGGAAATCGGAGCTGTCTTTAGACAGCTTTTTTTAAAATTCAATAAGAATTGGAGTTTAATGATGTTTCAGATAAGTACATTTCTAGTTGAAATGAGTGATGGTGAAGAGCATTATATATCCTTAGATGACTCTTTGAAATTAAGAGGGATTTTTGAACATCGAAAATTTACTCCGGAGTATATTCACAAGCATATAATGATTCAGTTTAATAATCAAATTGTTGTCGGAAATGATATTCCTAGTGGTTTAGATTTATGGAATGATTATATATTGGGTTTAGAGAAATTTTTAAACGGAGAAAACGTGGAAATACCTTATGGGATCGATCCATATCTTATGAAGTTAACCTCCATAAATAGCAATTCATTGGATTTTTCTATTGTGGGAGATTGGGAACCTGTTAAGGTGTTTGCAGAAGCTATATTACCGAAAAGAGAATTCTTTGAAGCCATTTTAGATGGAGCAGCACAATTTTGGAATACTTTGATTGATTATAAAGTATTTGAAGAAAAAGAGATAAAGGACACAACAGCTAAAGAATATCCGAAACTAATGATTAAAGAAATTGAAAAATTGAGTGGGAAGGTAAAAACTTTGTTCAAGTAACAGGAGTTTTACTAGAGCCAACCTTTTCAAGGGATATCTCGGCAGGTTAGTTAAAGAGGGAATTGCCAATTCATATAATTAAAAGGCTCTAAGACTCTGAAGGTAATAGAATGTATGGGGTGGACATGTTGAAAAAATGGGAAAATGTTGCTTGGGGTAGTACAATTTTTATTGTATTGACTTTCCTTCCTCCGTTTCTAGATATAATTGGTTTTTCATTTTGGCTTAAATCAGTATGTATATTGGCAGTACTTTTTGGAGTTCTTTCAATTGTATCTAAAATCAAAATCCTTCAGAAACAGATAACAAATAAAGTTTGCTGGTTGTCTTTGATATCAGCTTTCATTTTCGTAACTGTATTGTCTGAATTTATTCAATAAACATCGATAAGGAAGGTTGCTGAGGCAGCCTTTTTCTTATGGAACTATAGGTGCAGTTGAGTTGAATGAATATATCCTTCATAGTTAATGGCTCATTTCGTGTGTAACTCTACACTTGTTTTTTTATTTTATGTCTAACTTGCGTAGTATTTACAGAGAAGAAAGCTTTTCCTTTAAATATGTCCCCCGCCATTTCGATTTCGACCGAAAAAAACCGATTTGGAAAAATTCCAAATCGACTTTTTTAATAGGATTACTTTTTGGGTTTTTTATTTAAAATAGTGCGCAGTTCATTGATATCATCATCAGATAGGGTATCTTCGTGAATGAATTGGACAAGCATGGATTTCATGGTTCCACCATAGATACGTTTGATAAATGATTCGGTCTCGGCACGCTGGCACTCTTCCTGTGAATAGAGCGGGTAAAAGGTGTAAACTCTTTGATCTTTATTGACACCTACTACATCTTTTTGAACCAATCGATCGAGAAGGGTCCGTATGGTTTTCGGTTTCCAATCGGTACTTTCCTGTAAGGAAAGTATGATGTCATTCGCTGTTTGAGGGGCTTTATCCCAAAGTACGTTCATGATTTCCCATTCTGATTCTGATATACTAGGAATGTTTTTTTCCATATTTCTCCCCTTCATTTTCATTATAGATTCCTAACTCCTTTAAAATTGATAAAGTGATTTCTCCCGCTTTGCTTCCAGAAGAATCATCTTCATTTTGTATATTGGTAGCAAAGAAATAAGTGTTGTTCTTCGTCTCTACATACCCGATAAACCAACCATTGATGTTTTTTCCATTCACTGCTCCTGTGCCTGTTTTTCCTGATAGGCGAGCTTCTTCATTCTTTTCTAAGAGTAGTGCTTCCTTCACGGCTTGGATATGTCTTTCCTTATATCCAAATTGATTGTTATAAAAGGCTTGCAGCAGTTGGACTTGTTCGACAGGAGAAATTTTTAATGAGGATTCGTTCCAGAATTCACTAAATTCCCCGGATACATCGGAATTTCCATAGTTTATCTCTTGTAGATTGGATTGAATGGTTTTAAATCCTGTTCTACGATCTAATTCTTGAAAATACCAGTTTACAGATTTTTGTAAAGCAGATGAGACATCCTGATCCATATTCCAAGCTTCATAGGGTTGCTCCGTCCCATCCCATGAAAGTTTGGATTCTTCGGGTGATATCACATTTGATTCTAGAGCAAATAAGGCACTATAGATTTTGTATGTGGAATCAGGTGATATCCGCAAAGTGCTTTTCTCTTCATTATAAATGCGATATTGCTGTGCGTTATGATCATATAAAACAAAGCTTCCTTCATACCCTTTAAAGAATTGATGTAAATCCTCATGAACTACTCCGTCATTTTTAAAATAGTATCGGTCGTTTTCCGTCGCAAATGCGGAAACGAAAGGTAATTGGATTGTCAAAATGATACTGGCCAACACATAAATGAAGACGCTTTTTCTTATTGATTTTTTTGCGGAATGCTTATAGGCAGAAATTTGTTCAATTCGTTTTTTGATTTGAAGCTTCGAACCGTTTAATTGTGTCACCAACTGTAGATTACTTGATCGTTTTGAAAGATCCAAAAAATTAATGATAGTATTTCCATAATCACTAATGGAATGGTCATCCAGTAACTGTAAAACAGATGTATCACATGCGATTTCCCGATCCAATCTCATTTCTCTAAAAGCAAGCCAAACAAGGGGATTAAACCAATATATGATTTGATAGAACAATATCACGTAATTTGTCAGCAAATCCTTGTTTTTATAGTGATTCAGTTCATGAAGAAAGATATACTCGTAATTTTTCAAGCTAAGCCAGTTTTCATGCTGAGAAGGTAAGACGATATATGTTTGAAAAAGCCCGAATATCATTGGAGATTGGACTTTATTCGAAATAACAATCTCTATTGGTTTTTTTATCTGCAGTCTTTTCTTGCATTCTTCGAAAAGCACGAGAACTTCTTGATTGGAAAACGGAGAAGAATAATTCTTTATCCTTCTGATTGTGAGCCATCCACGAACCATAGTAAAGGTAAATAAAAGCATCCCTGACAACCATAAACCCATCACTCCCCTATTTAGTAAGGACAGGTCTGGCCGATTGACCGATACAGAAAAGTCTTGTATGAGGTGTAGGCCCTGTATCATATCAGTCCCAGTTTTTTTCATATTAGAGCTGGGTACATTAATCTGATTTATATCGCCGCTGCCAAAGAGAGAACTAAAATTATATAAATCAGTAGGTATGAATGGAAGTGCTAAAGCGATAAAAAGAAACATCCACAAATGATAGTGCCATTTTGCTGTTAATTGTCTTCCAAACCATTTTCGTATAAGCAGGATAACAGTAACGGAAAATGAAGACACCAATAGACCTAATATAAAGTAGGTTAAAAACATGTCCTTCAATACCACCTCTCTTGACTTTTAAATTAACAAAAACAGGTATATAGCAAATTTATAGTGGCTTGATGGTAAAAAAATAAAGAATTGACTTTGTTTGATTACATATGTAATACTATACTACAGATGTAATCAGACTACAAACGTAATCTGTTAAAACTCCTTTCATGAGGTTGTTTTTTCAATACGTACATAAGAGTCTAATCAAATAATTAGGAGGTTTACATTATGAACAAAAGATGGTTTTATCAAATACTGGCACCAATAGGCTTGGTGCTTATGGTTGCTGGCTGCTCAGATGAGGAAAAACAGGTTGTACAACAATCGGAAACAGAACAAACCGGGGGAACTAACCAAACATCGGAAAATATTACGGCAAAAGAAGCCACAATCAAGAAATTTGAACAACTTGAGAAGGAATATGATGCAAAGCTTGGGGTCTATGCCATTGATACAGGAACGAAAGAAACCGTGGAATTTCATGAGAACGAACGATTTGCGTTTACATCTACTCATAAGGCTCTGGCTGTAGGAGCACTTTTACAACAGAAATCAATAGAAGAACTTAATCAAAGAATTACCTATACAAGTGAGGATCTTGTTAATTATAATCCGATTACCGAAAAGCATGTTGATACGGGGATGACTCTTAAGGAGCTTTCTGATGCTTCGCTTCGATACAGTGACAATACTGCTGGAAACCTTATCCTTGAACAGCTGGGGGGACCGGCTGGATTTAAAAAAGTACTGGAGGGAATTGGAGATAATGTTACCAACCCTGAGCGAATTGAGCCAGATTTAAATGTAGTTAATCCTGGTGAAACGCATGATACGAGTACACCAATAGCACTTGCTACTAGTCTTCAGGCTTTTACATTGGGAGATGCACTTCCAACTGAGAAACGTGAACTTTTAATAGATTGGATGAAGAGAAATACTACTGGAGATGCGTTAATTCGTGCTGGAGTGCCGAAAGGTTGGGTAGTGGCTGATAAGACTGGAGCAGGATCATATGGTACGCGAAATGACATTGCGATCATTTGGCCATCAAAAGGAGATCCTATTGTTCTTGCTGTACTTTCAAGTCGTGATGAAAAAGAGGCTGATTATAACGACGAGCTTATTGCTGAGGCGACAGAAGAAGTAATTAAGGCCCTTAAAGTCAAAGGTAAATAGAATATGATTGTACTAAAAAAGGTTACGTTAAGTAGCCTTTTTTAGTGGATTAATTCCTATAATGAATACACTTCTTCAACTCCCTTTAATGAACGAAAGCCTTTCATCATCTGTATGGCTATGAAGACATAACGAAGCGACGCTTTTTTATAGAGCTAAAGGGGCAGGATGGAGGAGGGAAATAATGGTATGATATGGTATGTAGACTAAGGAGGTTGTTATATGAGTTATAAGAACACACTTATTACCATTTCAGAGGATTCAAAAGTTTCTTCAGCAAAGGTACCTGTCATCAAAAACAGTAAACTCACTATTGCTTATATCGAGCATGATTTAATTAACAATAACCCCTATAAATTTACACAAGAAGACGTCCAATTCAAAACATATTTAATCATAAATCAATTGGAGTCGGAAAATGCAGCTGAACTTCGAGAACAGTTCTTTTCAAAATCCAAGGCTTGTTTCAGGGCTTCTCCTTTAGTGAAAAATTATGGTTGGGGAATTCATTATAATAATCAAGGGAAAGTTGCGATATATGATGTTAACAGTGAAATGTATAACCAGTTGCTTAAGCAAGATGACATTACAAAACTTAAAGGCATGCGCTCCAAAAGAAAATAGATGCAGGATCGTTCAAAACGTAGTGACTAGAAATATAAAACGATGAAGATGACGCAACCAATAGATGTTGAAGCTAAGAAGGTATAGTCATTTTTAATCATTTTAATAATCAGTTTATTCTGATATCATAAAAGGGATAAAATGGGAGGAGGAAATAACATAAAAAACTTATTTTCAATCTTAAGTATGTTTGTGTTAGTTCTGGTAGGTGGAATGGTATTAGGTAATTCTTCTGCACAAGCAAGTGTTCCTCAGTATTCTTTTCAAACAGAAGATGGAAAATGGGATGGTGAAATTGGAAATCCTAACAGAGGTAGTGACTTACAGGTAGAACTGGTTTCCCCAATCTATTTAAAGACTTCTTCCGGAAGTAAGTTGTTGACTAATTATAGTAACATATGGTCCCGTCTCTGCAATGCCAGTACTGGAAAGTGCACAGGCTATCATAGCTTAGCTGGTGGAAAGACATTATTCACAGATATGAGAATTGGTAAATTTTATGTAGATGTGAAAGACGGATATTCTTCTGGAAGAGTATCTGGAAAACTACAAATTGTTTTCAAATAATATGTAATACTAGCTACCCACTCTTAATGGGTAGCTTTTTATCATGAAAAAAATTGAGGTCGGACTGAAGGGCTTTTGTGGATTGTTTGGTGGCAATATACAAAAAGGTACACTTTAAACTGAGTGCACCTTTTTGTTTTATGAATTATATATTTCTCTGTTCATATTCACAATATCTTTATTTGCGAGGGAGGTGAAGTTAGAAGCTGATAACTTCTCTATAACCTTATCCCGTAGGAATGGGGCTTTTTCTTTATTGGCTTTTTCCAATGCTTTTGTTAGTTCTTCTTTTGTTAGTTCTGTGCAGTATGCAGGAGTTCCCGGCTGTTGTCTCCACGAATCACTTAAAGAACCACTATCCACTGTGTCGAAGCCTAGCTGGTTTACTACATCCATGATTATTTGTTTTTGTGATACGTCATTACCAGCAATCGCCATGGCAATGCGTCCACTAGTACCTTCGGGGGTTCCCTCATTTTCTAAAGTATGGGCTAACAAGTTGTTGAAAGCTTTGATGATAGGTTTACCTAATTGATTGGAAACCCAAACACTTTCAATCATCCCGTTTTCAATTTCTGCAATTTTTTGGTCTCTGCTAGGGTAATAATTTGAAGTATCTACGATGATTACTTCCTCCCCAACTTGCTCGATAATATTCCGAATGCTTGGCAGTGCTGTTAAAGGGAGAGATATTATAAGAACTTCAATATTGGTCATTACATCTTCTATAAGGACAGGTGTTCCAGCAAGCTCTTTTCCTTCTAAATGTTCAATTCCTCGTGCATCTGCAATTTTGACATCATGTCCAGTCTTAACTAATTTTTTAGAAATAATCGACCCGATTGTTCCAGCACCTATAATTCCAAATTTCATCATTGCACCTCCTAAAGAATTTGTATATCAAAGATTCTGCTTAAAGTTAACAATGATATTTTTATCTGAATCAATATCACCACTTTATCAATCCGTAAACATATCTCATTAGATATAAAAAATATTGAGTGTTTTTATTACATATACTAGAATATAACCAATTCTCATTTTTTTGAAGAAGGCAATAAAAATTGCCATAGTACATTTTTTTGTACCTAATAGTAGAAAGCAGGTGAATGGGTGTCTAGAATATGTAAGGATGGATTTGACAAAAAGTGTATAAAGGAACAGAGAGAAGTATATGGCATTGCCTATACCCAAAACATACTATCTGGACGTTGGAAATATCTCATTCTTTGGTTTATAAAGTCCAAAGAGCGCCGTTATAGTGAAATCAAAGCTTTTTTAGGGGATATTTCACAAGGTTCTCTTACAAAGCAACTTCGAGAACTAGAAACAGCTGGTTTAATTAATCGCAAAATTTATCCAGAGGTTCCTCCTCGTGTTGAGTATTCATTATCCTCAAAAGGGGAAGAACTCATTCCTATTATTGATTTAATGGAAGAATTCGGGAAGAAGTTTGGGGAGCAGGTAGACTAACCAAAGCTAACACATCGTTAACCCCAGATTTCAAAAACTAAATTTGTAGATAAAGTAAAAGTTGCGGGAGAAATCGTTCTAACGCAGCTTTTTCTTTTACGATAAACATTTTGGGGAAATGTACTTAAAGTAACGGGTGCTTTGTTTCTTATGGAACTAAAGGGGTGGGATAGTTGAAGAGTGCTCTTTGCCTTTCTTCAACAAGAAGGATATTTTCTGTTTTTCGAGAATTGGAAGGTAAGAATACAGGATGGATATTGCAAAATAACAGGAACAAAGGAGGTATGAAATATGAAGATCCACAGAATAGATCATGTAGGTGTAATCGTAAATGATCTCTCTGCTGCTAAAGATTTTTTTCTCGATTTTGGACTAGAAGTGCAAGGGGAATGGGAGATGGAAGGAGAATTGATGGATAAGATGAGTGGGCTTAATGACGTTAAAGTAGCATGTGTAGGATTGGGGAAGCCAGACGGCCAGGCATGGATAGAGCTAATTAAATTTTATTCGCCGTCAGATGAAAAAGATAGTCAGCAACCTTTTGCAAATACCCTGGGTATCCGGCATATTGCATTTGCTGTTGAAGATATTGAAGCCCTTGTTGCCAAATTGAAAAAGAAAGGTACGGAAATCTTTAGTGAAATACAACAATATGAAGATAGTTATAAGTTATGCTACTGTCGTGGACCAGAGGGAATTATTTTAGAGTTGGCGGAGCAAATCAAATAAATTAAGGGTAATTAATGGTTGATGTGCTTATGAAATCATGCATAAATGGTAAAAAACGAACAGATGCCAAATCAATATCTGGATATATATGGCTATACATCACCCGGAATTGTTTCAATTTGCAACTGAAATTGAATGAATAAATAAGGACTTCTTTATTGCAAAGGGGGTCTATTTTTTGTTCATTTCTCTTGTTGAACTATGGGGCAGGTTAGTTCAGTTCAGTTCAGTAAGGGTTATGAAATGGTCTGTTACTAGTTAATTATTTCCCCGAATTAATTCACGCAATATACACTTACAATAACTAATTCGAAAGCTAGCGCCATTACTTCGTAATCAAAACGGTGCGGCTTCTTTAACTTACATAAAACAATTACGCTAAGAGTGAATAAGTATATTATTTACTTTCTTTGTTGACCATAGTTAAGAGTGTTAACAGTATTAGAATTTAGGAGGGCCCACATTTATGAAGGCTGTAACTTATCAAGGACCAAATCATGTACAGGTTAACCAAGTAGAGGATGCAAAATTAGAAAAAAAAGACGATATTATAGTTAAGATTACTTCTACTGCTATTTGTGGATCTGATTTGCATTTATATCAAGGTAACATGCCATTACCCCCAGGATATATTATTGGCCACGAACCAATGGGTATTGTAGAAGAAGTTGGACCTGAAGTAACAAAAGTAAAAAAGGGAGACCGTGTTGTCGTTCCCTTTAATGTTTCATGCGGCCATTGCTTTTATTGCCAACATGAAATGGAAAGCCAATGCGATAACTCAAACCCTCATTATGATTCTGGCGGATACTTTGGTTATACTGAGAAGTTCGGTAACCATCCAGGTGGTCAGGCTGAATATTTAAAAGTCCCTTTTGGAAACTTCACTCCCTTTGTTATCCCCGAGTCATGCGAATTGGAGGATGAGTCACTGCTCTTTTTATCGGATGTTCTGCCAACAGCTTATTGGAGTGTAAAAAATGCAGGTGTAAAATCAGGCGATACAGTTATTGTTCTTGGATGCGGACCTGTTGGGTTGATGGTACAAAAATTTGCCTGGATGGAAGGTGCAAAGCGTGTAATAGCAGTTGATTACTTGGATTACCGAATCAATCATGCGAAAAAGATGAACAATGTTGAGGTATTTGAGTTCACAAAATACCCTGATATGGGGGAACATTTAAAAGAGATCACACATGGTGGGGCAGATGTCGTCATCGATTGTGTAGGTATGGATGGAAAGAAATCACCCCTAGAGTTTCTGGAACAAAAATTCAAACTGCAGGGCGGAACCCTTGGGCCTATTCAAATTTCTACTAAAGCTGTCCGAAAGTATGGGACAGTGCAAATGACTGGTGTTTACGGAGGTAACTATAATCTATTTCCATTAGGTGCATTTTGGGTTAGAAATATTAATCTTAGAATGGGACAGGCTCCAGTCATTCATTTTATGCCAGAATTGTTTAAAAAAATAACAAATAACGAAATTGACCCAAGAGAAATTATCACACACAAAATGTCCCTTGAAGAAGCAAGTCATGGTTATCGAATTTTTAATAATCGTGAGGATGAATGTATAAAAGTCGTTTTAAAACCGTAATACTCTTCTCTTTCCAAAAAGACTTCATACTGTGTATGGAAGTCTTTTTTTCTGTAAAATTTTTTATGGATAGGCGAAAAGTGGAAGTCTGAGTCCCATCTTTGACATTGGCAGGAATCATTCATCATTAAGTAATCAATCTTTAAATAGGTGCAAATAAGGTAGGTTGCTGCTGCAACTCTTTTTCTTAATGAACGAACGGGGCAGTTAGTTGAACAATCGTCATTAGTCTGGTTCAACATTCGGGCCATTTATGGAGTAAGAGGTTGGATATTACTTCACTTTTTTATGTAGCTAACATTGTTCTAAAGTAGCCGAAAACGCTGATTTACCAGCGATGTATAGAATCCTACATAAAAAAGTTCCATTTACTCCTTGACTCCAAAATTCAACCTATATCACGACTTAATTAGTTATGATGCAGTTAATTATTCTTTCTATATTATTGATTTATTTAACAATACCATGTTGGATAATCTCCACATCTACCTTTGATTTGAATTTAACATCTTTAAAATAGTTTGTCTTATCTTTTTCTTTCCAGGTATCATGATGAAAAGCGATCAGTCTTCTTCCAATACCAAACGCATCACAGTTGGCTTCTTGTAGTTTTTTAATTACTTCTTCAGCATTATTAGTAAAGGTATTTGATAATTTATTGTTTAGTTGATCAACTTTATTAGGTACATTCCCTATAGGATATTCTTCTACTATTACTTTTAAATGTAAGTTTAAATTCACAAAAACTTCTCCTCTGTCATTCACAGAAACATTTAACTTCCGTTTAATATGATCGACATTCAGAGAAATAAAATTATTCATGTTTAATTCTTTATTTCCATTTACATATGTTGTGAAACGCGTATATTTACTTTGCTTATTATTTAGTAAAAGAAATAGAGTGGATTCTTCTTGGGATAGAGCTCCTGATAATTTCCTTTCATCAAATAATGCTACACCTGCCACATCTATAGTAGTACCATTACGACCTATCTTTAATAAGGGAAGGACAATATCTTCACCTGGATCAAGTATCTCTGAAGCCAGAGTCTGGATGCTTTCATCAGGAATGATTGTATTTGTTTCGGTACTTCGGATTAGATATAAGATGTTTTGACTAATGTTTGATTCTACTCTACTCTAGGTTGAATACTGAGTGTATCAAATGCTTTTCCTTTTACAACTGCTAATTTAGCACTTAAGGAACTTCGGGGATCGCGCCAAATTACATCTAAAGAAGGATAAATGTCACCTTTTGCAAATTGTTCACCGAATAATACAAGTTTATTTTTCGAAGAATCTAAATTACCGGGTATCTCTGTATTTAATTTCATGCGGCCTTCTCTTGGAGTATTTGCCACTGTAGATAAATTTTCACTATTAATAGCTTCAGTTTCTTGTCCTGAATCCATTGAGTTTCTATATATATTTGGTATTGCAAATCCTAATAATAATTCCCCTTCATCAGTCTGATCAAAAGTTATAGTTTGTATTAAAGTAGCATCTTTCATTAAATTTTGATCCCAGCATCCTGTTATTAACAATAAACATATACTAATCATAAAAAACCTTTTGATTTTCATACATTATAATCTCCATGTCTTTTATTAGGAAGGAAAAATGAAAGCAAAAATAAACATAATGGTATGACCACAATAAAGCTAAAATGTGCAGGTTCCATAAGCTTATTAAATTTTTCAAGGTCAGTTTCATTGTCGGGAAGAAGAGCAATAATAAAAATAATCCCGGCAGTGTATGGAAGGAATGCAGCATGATTGGCACGTTCAAAAAGGTATTTAAGGCCATGTGAAGAAAGAAAAGCCAGGTAGCAATAGATGTAGCAACAGATATGATCCAGATAGATAAGAAAAATAAATCGATTCGTTCGATGATTTGAAAGGAATAGGCTTTGATCATATACAATAAAGGCTGTGGAGTAAGATATAGATCTTGCCTAGTTTCGAAAAAGACCAGACTAGCAAACACCAGATATGTATAAAATAGAGTTACGAAAAGATGGGCAGATGAAATCGCAATTAGTTTACGGGTATCAGATGCTTTTACATAAGGGTAGAGAAAAAGCATAAACTCAAACCCTAACATCGAAAATGTTGCTTCTTTAGAACCCTTTATCATATTTGATATGCCGGATTGACCAATTGGCAATAGATATAGAAAATTAGCATCTTTTAGCGAATATGTAATTAGACCAAATAGAATAATTAACATTGGAGTAACGAGGACATAAAAACGAGCCATGCTTCGTAAATTATCTTTCACAAGATATACGCAAACCCCTAACATTAATAAAATTAATATCCAGTTTGGCGTCCTTTGTAAAATCCATATATCGATGATTTGACTAAAACGGGATAAAACTAAACTGCCTGTAACAACAAAGTACAGGATGTAACATAAAATGATGGCCTTTCCTAGCCTTTTCCCTAGTACATGAGGGATGATTTCATAAATTGTTAAAGTTGGAAATCTTCTGCAAAGCCCCCATAAGACCAAAATAATGGCTTGGACGATTAGTCCTGCAATTAAAGTAGATATCCACCCATCATTCTTAGAAATTAACGAGACATCATGAGGTAATGATAAAATTCCAACTCCGATTTGAGATTGAATGATTATAAAAAAAAGCTGTGTTTTTGAAATACTACTTTCTTTTGTTATCATTGGATTTCCATCCCCTTGAAAGTTTTTGTTGTTTAATGTGTGTAGGATGTGAATCTAACGGTCGTGTATTCAATTTCCAAATTGGAAGACGCAAAAAAGTATCCTTGATGTCTTTTATTCTAAGTGGAGCAAGTGGAGCAAAGTAGGGTGTACCAAATGACTCTAACTTGCATAAATGAGCTAAAAGCACAATAAAACCAAAGACTATTCCAACGAATCCAAACGAGGCAGCCAGAAACATAAACGGATAACGTAACAATCGAACTGCGTCGCTCATTCCGTGTGATGGAACACAAAAAGAAGAAATAGCAGTTAAGGCAACAACGACAATCATTGTAGTCGAGATAAGCCCTGCTTGAACGATGGCGTCCCCAATAACAAGGCCTCCAACTATCCCAATTGTTTGGCCAATTCTTGAGGGAAGACGTATTCCAGCTTCGCGAATCAACTCAATGGTTAATTCCATCAGTAATGCTTCGATTAATGGAGGAAAAGGAATTTTATTAATTGAACTTCCGACAGGGTTTACAAGTTCGTCAGGCAGCACTTCAAAGTGAAATGCAATAACAGCAATATAAAAAGCTGGCAATAGAATCGAGATCAAAAAACTTGCATGTCGAATTGAACGGATAAACGTACCAATCATCCATCGAGAATTATAATCGTCAGGTGATTGATAAAAAGCAAAAAATGTAACCGGCAAAAGTAAAGCAGTTGGATTTCCATCCATCAAGACAGCAACTCTGCCTTCATTTAAATGTCCAATTACACGATCTACTCTTTCAGTATTTAATAATTGAGGAAAAGGTGATATTGTAGAATCTTCTATTAATTCCTCCAAGAATCCAATATTTAAAACGTTATCCATCGAAATGGATTTTATTCTGCGTTCAAATTCATAGATTACTTCTTCATTTGCAAGATTATTTAAATACACAAGTGCTATTTTTGATTTAACTTGTATTCCGACTGGGAAATATTTCATGCTCAGATTAGGACTTTTCATTGTTTTTCTAAGTAAATGAAGGTTCGTTAAAAGGTTTTCAATAAATCCATCATGAGAACCCTGAACAATCTTTTCGTTTTCTGGTTCTGTAACAGAACGGTCCTTAGACATAGAGACATCAACCAAAAAAAGCTTTTCATAACCATCTAAACTCAAAACACAAGAGCCTTTTAAAAGTGCATCCTCGACCTGATTGAAAACTGTTGAAGCCTGAAAATTAGTATTAAGCATCTTTTGAATTGTTTCTGAATTCGATAGTAAACAAGGCTTCAAAGCGTCTCTTTGTATTTTTTCCTTATCTACCATAGTTTCGAGATAAATAAGTACACCTCGTACTGTTTCCGTTTTGAATTCCTTTACAACTAAATCTTCTGTGTTAGAAAAGATTTGTTTTATTGTGGAGATATTTTCATTAACTTTAGAGAAAACTTCTTTAGAGGGTTGAGGTACTTGCTTTGAAGGAAGATAGTCATTATTTACCTTGTTATATTTTAATAAATGTTTAATGAACTTCATTAAAGTTAAGCTCCTATATTTATTTATAGGATATTTTCTCCAATAATTATTAATGTATGTACCAAATAATAATATTGAATGAATAATCTAATTAAATATTATAAGGGCCTATTTTTATTAATCTTTACTCAAGGTAATAGCATTATTTGATTAAACTTTATTTTTGTATAAGAGATCGCTTGCAAGTGTGTTAAACTTTTTGCACCACAACCTCTTTAATTAATTTTTCGGGGGACAACCTGGAGTAATTTTAAATAATTAGAATAAAATGGATCCTTCCGTCAAAAAGATTGTTTTTAAACCATTTAACTTTAAGATCCATTTCGGGAAATCTTTATTTACATAGAATTAAAACTCAATTCTAATTTTTTGCGCTTCGCTAATTTTTTTCTGGTCTTTATCAAATACATCACTTGTTGTTATTTCAATCCACTTAATGTCCTTTACTTCTTTATGATCTGACTCATTGTGCCCCTCTTTATGCGCATGATTACCTGTTGCATTTACAATAAAACCAAGGTTTCCAAACTTTGTACCGTTGCCTTCAATTTCACCGTTTAATTCTTCAAGGTAAATATCTTTCTGCCAATCAAAAGTTTCGCCTGTATTCGTTTCTAGTAATGCGATTGGTGCGAAATTCACTTTCTCTGAAGATTTATTTTTAATCTCAACGAAAACTTTAACAAAATCAAACTCCTCATCATGTGTTAATACATGAAAATAATCGATCATACCATAATCAGGTCTTAAGTGAATCAATTTCATCTCTCTTATTGTTAATTCGATCGATCCCATTTCATACGTTTTATTAACATTTTTAATCGCTTTTAAAGTGGCTTCCCCTTTTTGGTCTGTAAATGTTTGACCAACCTTTTGCAATGAACGGTCATCCGTTACTTGAGGATTAGGCTGATACTCGTCCATTTTGCTCTCACTTTGCTCCTGATTCTTTTGCTGTTTCGTTTCATCGTTTTTTTCGTTGGCGTTATTATCTGTTTGGTTTTCGTTCCCTGTATTTTTTTCATTGTTTTCAGGACTGGCATTTGATGAACAGCCAACAAGCAGCAAGATTAAAAAAAATATAGAAAGCGTCTTTTTCATGATGATTCCTCCGTATCATTCTATATTCAAAAAAAGTTCCCGTTGCTTGTACTATAGCAACGGGATACTTTTAGCTTGCCCATTTATTTCTTACTTATCTTGAATTTTAATATCGTAATCTAAGACATCAAAAACATTTTTTGCAATTTCAGTGTTGTCGATTTGTCCAGCAAATTTTTCACTTGATGGGCCGAATGCATACACAGGAACATCTTCACCTGTATGTCCGCCTGTTGTCCAACCAGTGTGAGACCGCTTATTGAAAATGTTCTCAATCGCATTATCGATATCAAGAACTTTCTTTGTTTTAGCTGCATCTTCAACTGATTGAATTTCTTTTTCTGTCAATGCTAGAATATTTTGATCAATATACTTTTTCAATGTTGCTTCAACTCCTGCGCCGTCAGCAATTTCTTGCGCCATGAAGTCAGGTGTACGCTTCGCAGCTTTGATTGGTTCGCTGAACCAGTTGTAAATACCGTCCGCACCAATCGAGTATCCGCCAGTTGAGTGGTCAGCTGTTGCTACAACTAATGTATGCTTGTCTTTTTTTGCAAACTCAATTGCTGCTTTATATGCTTGTTCAAAGTCATCCATCTCACTCATAGCGCCAACAATATCATTGTCATGTCCTGCCCAGTCAACCTGGCTTCCTTCTACCATTAGGAAGAACCCGTCTTTATCTTTGTTTAATTTTGAAAGAGCAGTGTTTGTCATTTCTTTTAATGAAGGAACTTCTTCTGTACGGTCAATTTTCTTTGGAAGTCCGCCATCAGCGAATAAACCAAGCACTTTGCCATTTTTATCTTTTAACATGTCTTCACGGTTTTCCACATAGCTGTATCCAGCTTTTTTGAATTCTTCTGTTAGATTGCGGTCTTTACGTTCGAAGTTGCTCTTACCGCCACCAAGAAGAACGTCAATTTTATGTTGGCCATTCACCATTTCATCAAAATAATCATCAGCAATTGAGTTCATGTTTTTACGGCTGTGATCATGTGATCCGAAAGAAGCGGGTGTTGCATGTGTAATTTCAGAAGTTGCAACAAGACCTGTTGCTTTTCCTTTTTCTCTAGCAGCTTCAAGAACCGTTTTTGCTTCTGAACCATCATTGTCAACTGCAATCGCGCTGTTATAAGTTTTAATACCTGCAGACATGGCAGTTGCTGCAGAAGCAGAGTCCGTTACATTTTGTTCAGGGTCTTCCGGATAAGTTGTTTGTTGACCAACAAGGTATTGATCAAAAGTCGTTGATTCTACAACTTTTGTTGATGGATCGTCTTTTAAATAGCGATGAGCAGAAGTATAAGAAACTCCCATGCCATCACCGATTAAAACAATGACGTTTTTGATTTCCCCATTATTCTTTGCTTTCTTATTCACAGAATCCTCTGCGCTTACATGCGAGAAACCACCAATTAAACCACTAAAGGCAACTGTCGAAAGAACAGCTACTGGTAATAACTTTTTCTTTAACGTCTTTTTGAACAATGTTGTTACCTCCAAATGTTGTCGTATCCTTACAAGGAGAATTATAGGGGGAGTATATTAATGTAATTTTAATTGGTTGTAAATTAAACGTTAAAAATACCAATATTTATTTTTACAAATAAGAAATAACCTCAATATTAACAAATAAGGATTATTATTCATGTAAATTTTTTGTAAACATTATTAGGAGGAAACTGATTTAATTCTAGGAATGTTAGAGTTTCGTATAAGAGGGAAACCATTGAAGATTTAAATCGATTTGGTGAAATTTCTATAATTATGTCGATTCAAATGTGCGCCATAAAGGTGTTGTCCGGAGTTAATGGATTTTACCGAGAATTTAGCACCAAACATAAATATATAGATACATGGTTAGCTAGTGGAATAGGACTTAAAAATGAAGCACATCAATGTTATAAAGAATTGGGTTATGAAATAACAGTTCTAATAAACGCTACTAAGTTTTTACACCATACAACTGTTTTATCATTAAAGTTTCCTTAATAAACTATCGGGGCAGGATAATTCATCAAGCATATTGTATTCGAACTATGCAATAAATACTAAACCATGAGAATAGAAAAATGATATTTAAATCTAATTATTTGGTTTTATGGTAAAATTATGTAAAAGGGATGGAGCAATTCCTTATAAAAAAAGAACATTGAAAATCAATATGAGAATAATGAGTATCAAGATGAAGACAAGGATAGTCATTTTATGCAAAGTATAGCTGTGTGATTCATATGGAACAACAAGCAATCACCCATACAATATTAATAGAAAGAGAGGAATGCCTTATGAAAATTCGTAGTCAAATTACATTTGCAAGTCTGGCCCTATTAATAACGGGAAGTTCCCTGCTATACACATCGCAACCCTCAATTGCAAAAGTAGAGCCTACTCAAAATCTATCTAGTTCGTTACAAACAAGCACTCAACGAGGTCATAATTCCGTCAAGCAAGCAATGCGGGATACATTGCAACTTGGATTCCCAGGGATACTTGCTAAAACTTCCGAGGGTGGAAAAACGTGGGGTTATGCCGCTGGGGTAGCGAATCTGAGCACCAAGAAACCAATGAAAACAGATTTTCGTTTTCGCATTGGCAGCGTGACGAAGACGTTCACCGCAACGGTTGTACTTCAATTAGCTGGAGAGAACCGCTTGAGTCTAGACGACTCCATCGAAAAATGGTTGCCTGGTGTCATTCAAGGAAACGGATATAATGATAAACAGATTACCATCCGGCAGATATTGAACCATACAAGTGGTATCGCTGAATACTCAAGGTCAAAAGACGCTGATTTTATGGATACAAAAAAATCGTATACGGCTGAAGAACTAGTGAAGATGGGGATTTCGCTGCCCTCAGACTTTGACCCAGGAAAGGGCTGGTCCTATTCAAACACAGGATACGTATTACTGGGTATTCTTATTGAAAAAGTAACCGGAAACAGCTACGCGGAAGAGATTGAAAATCGGATTATTGAACCGCTTGAATTGTCGGATACATTCCTACCTGGAAATTCAAGCGTTATTCCAGGAACCAAGCATGCTCGGGGATATTCCCAACCAGACGAAGCAAGTGAGATAAAAGACGTTACCTATTATAACCCAAGTGCAGGTAGCTCGGCTGGAGATATGATTTCTACTGCTGACGACTTAAATAAATTCTTCTCTTCCTTGCTTGGTGGCAAATTACTGAAGGAACAGCAACTAAAGCAAATGCTTACTACAGTTCCTACAGGAAGAGCAGGAATTGATGGATATGGTCTTGGAATATTTGAAACCAAGCTTCCAAACGGTGTCTCGATATGGGGACACACAGGTGGCATTCTAGGGTTTTCTACTATTGCTGGAGGTACACTTGGAGGCAAGCATACGATGGTCGTCAGTTTGAACAGTTTGGGTAGGGATAACAGTCCTAATCCTTTTAAAAATATTTTACTTGCTGAATTTAGCAAGTAGGCAAAAATAAAAATACACCTCATCAACCATAGTGGTAAGCTTTGTTATTGACCTAACGGTTGCGTTAACTGAAGATCAGAGCTGTCTTTTAAGGCAGCTCTTTTCTTATGGCACTAACGGGGCAGGTTAGTTGCATAACGGCTCTGGAAAATATAGGTTAGTAAAGTTATACTCTTAAACATAAACTGAATTCATCGGAGGATTAATATGGAATTATTTGTTGGAATAGCTCTTATACTTATTGTATTTTTCTCTTCAAGTATTATTGAAAAAAGATTAAAGAATATAGAAAAACAAAACAATCGTGTAATAGAAATTTTAGAAGAAATTAGAGATAAGAAATAAACGTTCTTTAACTAACAGTTTTCTCTTATGGGACTAAAGGGGCAGGTTAGTGGTAGTAGAAGGTAATCAGGTGTTAATTAGAGAAAAAGGTAGTAATAAATATAAAATTAAATACTTGAGGAGAAAAGGATGGCTCATAATGGGATAGTTTTAGTAGTTAGTGTATCAATATTCAGAGATGATGAAGTCTTAATAATTAGAGAAAATAAACCAACTGCTATTGATAAGTGGAACTTTCCAAGTGGACGCATTGAATATGGTGAAGACATTCTCTATTCAGCTCGTAGGGAGGTAAAAGAGGAAACAGGCTTTGATGTAAAACTTAATGGTACAACGGGTGTATATAATTTTATCAGTAGTACAAACAATCAAGTTATTCTATTTCATTTTACTGGTGAGGTTAATGGTGGTTCATTAAATCTTGAAGAAGATGAAATTTTAGACAGTAGATGGATTAAGGTGAATGACCTTGTGAAATTTGATAATGAAGAACTACGTGAACCCAGGGTACTAAAGCAAATAATAGATAACTTATTAAAAGAGAAGGTACATTCAATTAGTATTTATAATGAACAACTAAGTAAATAATTCATATTAAGCTAACAGTCCTTTACTTCATTACCAGGAGCTGATCATCAGCTCCTTTTCTTATGGCACTAACGGGGCAGTTTAGTTTAATAACAATTGAATAAACCAGTATGAAATCCTTACTTCTATGCAGGAAGTAAGGGTTTTTTTGTTGAATGATTAAATTAGAATATTATGGAACATCTATATAATTGAGTAGGAGAGATTAAAATGTCTTTTAAGAAGGTTAAAAAAGAATTTAAGCTTGTTGGATTAAAAGGTAGTGGGGAGTTTGTTAACTTTGGTAATGAAGTCCCATTGCTTGCAAAGCAACTTTTAAGTCGCTCAAACGAAATCCTAAATTCAAAGGAAACTGAAATTGCATTATTTGAACCTAAAAAGAATGAGGAACATAGGATAGGTCATTATTATGTAGGGCTAGTCGTAAGTGAGAAATTAAATGAAGTACCATCAGGAATGGATTATATTGAAACGGTTAAAAGTTACGTAACAACAAGAGGAAATATTTCGAATTTGGGAGTACTTCATTTGAATTTATTGAATTGGGCAGAAGAACAAGATTATCAGAGAGATCTTGATTCTTATATAATAGAGACCTATCACCCTATGGTGGAAGGAGAAGAAGAGGTACAGATTTACTTACCAATTCAAGCTTAAAAGTGATAAATCAAAAACTTCTTCAACATAAAGAGAGTTTAGTTGAATAAAGTAGAATTAATAAAAACGGGAAATATGTATAAGGTATAGAAAGAAATAATGAAAGTTATTGAAGGGAGAAAAATAAGATGAGTGAAAAACTAATAAGAGTAGGAACTACTTATATCCCAGTCACCAATGTTGAACTTTCTACTGAATGGTATGTAATTAATTTAGGTGCTGAGTTAAGTTATATGGATGATGATAAAGCTATTCTTAACCTTGCAAATCAGAGCATCTTCTTAGTTAAATCAAATATGGGCCAAACCTCAAATTTCTATGATGTTTATGGTCAAGAACATTTCTTGATGACATTTGAAGTTAATGGATTAAGTGCATTAGAATCGTTACATAATGAATTTGTTAATAAAGAAATGAGAGTTGGAGAAATTGAAGATAGGGGACACTCAGGAAGGAACTTTGTTTTCTTCGATCTAGATGGAAACAAATTCGATGTTTGGAGTGAATTAAGTCCAAGTTTCAAAGACAAATCTTAATTGACCAATAAAAATATCTTGGCGGAATAATCAAAAAAGATTATTGCATTTTTTTCTTTTTATGGTGGTATTCCTATATTAATGGAAGTGAATTTAAAAGATAATTCTTTGAAACATTTCACTTAAGCTAACGGTTTTTTTTTTTAGGGTTGCTGCGGTAGCCTTTTTTCTTATGGCACTAACGGGGCAGATTAGTTGAAGAAGGTTTTAATCAACAAACAAAGCACATATATATGGAGTGGGAAAATTTGAAACCAAATTACACTGACTCAGGATACTCAGACAAAATGGGGCCTAAATTAAGAATGTTAGTAGAGAAACAACTATGCGTTGACCTGAAAATCTATGGAATAATGGCAAATAAGTTTAAATTCGACTGGTCTGAAAGTTGTATAGAAGGAGATGATGCTATTTATTTAGATGGGGAAGTGGAAAATTTCTCAGGAATTAATATATTCAATGAAAAAGATAAACATATTGCAGAGGGTTGGATGGAGTTTATTTACGAACCATCTTATAACTTTTTCATTTCTTATTGGGGATTCCTTACATACTTTGATTCGGGAAAAGAAATAGAAATTAAAGATAAAGTAGGAATCCCTTTGCATATTTTCAACCAAATTCCTGAAAATGTACGATATAGGTATAAGACTGAGTTATTAAAATGATGACTTATTCTTCAACTAAACCAGCCAATAGTTTGTCAACATTTTTCAATAAACACTTAAAAT